>JADEZP010000147.1 GCA_015206805.1 Quinella sp. 1Q7
ATTTTTTCAAGCGCGGCAGGTGTGATGAATTCTTCGCCGCCGGGACCGATGCCCGCGACGATAATTTTGTTTGGCATGATTGAATCCCTCCGTCGTTGACAAGTTGGCGCAGGTGTGATAGATTTTCTGCAGTCAACAAACAAAAAAGCGGCAGGCAGTTGATGGTGGTACGTCGACTTCCTACCCTCGTTGATGATAAAGCCAGATGAGTTTCGGAGCCTGCACGTTACCGTTGCGGCTTATTTTTTTCCGTTGAAGTGGTCGATGACGGCGAGTATGAAACCGCCGACCGTGCAAATGAACTCAATCCAGTTGATGAGCTCCGACCAGTCGAGAAATTCCATCCGCGTCACCTCCTTCCTTCGAGGGGAAGAAAGCCGACACATCGAACTGCTTGCCGCGCAAACTATATCATACGTTCAGAATTTCTTCAACAGAAAATTTCCTGCGGACGCGTTGCCTAATCGCGCCGTTTGAAATATAATCGCGAAGAAATTTTTTTTGTCGGCAACACATATGGAGGTGGCAAGTATGGCGGAATTTGTGCCGTTGAAAAAAAATCAGCGCGTTGAGTTGTCGGACGGACGCACGGTCACCGTTACGGGCAAACTCGGCGAAGGCGGGCAAGGCATCGTCTACCGCGTGCGCTTCGACAACGGCGAGGAACGTGCGCTCAAATGGTATTTCGTGAATCTGATAAGCGAGCCGCGAAAATTTTACAATCACCTGCAAAGCAACATCACGGTCGGCACGCCCGCGCCCGAATTCGTTTGGCCCGAACAGCTGACGAAATGGTCGGACAGCGAAACTTTTGGCTACACCATGAAAATTTTTCCGTCGGGCTACGAAAGTTTTTCAAAGTTCCTGACGGCGAGAGTCACCTTCCGAAACGTCACGGCAATGGTCGACGCCGCGCTGAATATCGTCGCCGCCTTCCGAGCACTGCACAACAAAGGCTACAACTATCAAGACCTCAACGACGGAAATTTTTCGATTAATCCCGCCAACGGCAAAGTTCTAATCTGCGACAACGATAACGTCATGGGGCACGGCGAATATTCCGGCATCGTCGGCAAGGAAGGCTACAAAGCACCCGAAGTCGTGCGCGGCGATAAACAGCCCGATAAGCTCACCGACCGCTATTCGTTGGCGACGTTGCTGTTTCTGTTGCTGATTGGCAATCACCCGCTTGAGGGCGAGCGCACGTCGCAAATCCCCGCGCTGACCACGAAGTTCGAGAAAATGATTTACGGCACAAAACCGCTGTTCATCTTCGATCCCGCCGACGCATCGAATCGCCCCGTCAACGGTCTGCACAACAACGCAATCATCATGTGGAAATATTTTCCGAGCTTCGTTAAGGACGCGTTCTGCCGTTCGTTTTCGCAGGACAGTCTTTTGCAGAGCAAAGGGCGTCTGCTTGAGCAGGATTGGTTTCACGTGCTGGTGCGGCTGAAAAGTTCAACCGCCCGTTGCCCGAATTGCGGCAGCGAAATTTTTTTGGAGAGCGACCGAGCTACGCCTTGCCAAGCCTGCAAAAATTCCGTCAAAGCTGTCGGCTATCTGAAGTTCGCCAAACGCTCAAACCTCGACGTGACGACGCCGATATTCAAGGGCATTACGCTTTACGATTATCACATGAATTCATCGTCGTCGGATTTTACGACCGTCGCCGCGCAGATTTTGGAAAAGCCCGGCAAATTCGGTCTGCAAAATAAATCGCCCTTGCGCTGGACACTGACGACGCCCGCCGGCAAAAATTACATCTGTCAACCGGGCGATACGCAACTTCTTCCGCTCAACTGCAAGCTCGACTTCGGCAACAACAACATCGCGCAAATCGTCGCCAACAGCTGAACACGTCGGAATATTGAGACACGTACGGACGCGCCGCGTAGTGGCGAATTTCTTTGCTCGGTCAAAAAATTAGATTCTAAACGCCAAAAGTTAATTAAACGCTTCAGACGGCGCAACGTCGCGCAAATCGTCGCCAACTGAACATAAGGAGGATTTTTTATGGACATTCTCAAGAAAGAACCCGTCCCGCGCAAATTGTGCGCCGTGATTTTCTTGCTCGATACGTCGGGCAGTATGTGGGGCTCACCGATTGGTGCCGTCAACGCCGCGATTGAAAACATCTTGCCCGAATTAATCGACATGAACAATTCCAACGCCGACAGCGAAATCAAAGTTGCGATTATGACTTTCGATACCGACGTGCAATGGATTTTCGGCGAACAGGAATTAATTTCGCCCGAAGACCTGCAAAACTCGTGGAATCAGCTCAACGCGGGCGGAATCACGTCAATGGGCGAGGCATTCGACGCGCTCAACGAAAAACTTTCCGTCAGCCACGGCTTCATGAAACAAGCTTCCTGCGCAAGGGCACCCGTGCTTTTCCTGCTGTCGGACGGCGAACCCACGGACGATTATCAGGCGGGCTTGCAAAAGCTCAAGGAGAACGGCTGGTACAAATACGCCGCGCGCGTCGCAATCGGTTACGGTCCCGAATGCAACGACGATGTTTTGCGCGAATTCACGGGCAACAAGGAAACTGTCCTGCACACCGACGACGTCGCCGAGCTCAAGAAGTTGATTAAGTTCGCCGTCGTCACCAGCTCAAAAGTCGCAAGCCAAGGCTCCCGACCGTTGACGACCGTTGACGCTTCCGACGCCGTCGACCCCGACGACAATACGCAGAAGACTGCCGACGCCCTCAAAGTTCAAGGCGCGTTGGTTGACAGCGACGATTTGGACAGCATGAACTTTTAAAAACCGTCGGCGCGCGATAAAAATTTTGCCGCACATGAATCAAATCCCTTGAAAGTTTTTTCAGGGGATTTTTCTAAGCGCGGTAAAGGAGCGTGAATTTGTGATGAAGTTCAGCATGTTCGCGGCGTCCGTGCACGGGCTCAAATATCGCGAACGCGGCTTGCCCTGCCAAGACAGCTCCTCGGCAATGGAATTCGACGGCGTGCAGGTTATTGTCGTCGCGGACGGACACGGCGGCAAAGATTATCTTCGCAGCGACAAGGGCGCACGTCTTGCCGTCAAAGTGCTGTTTGAGCAGATAAAAATTTTCTGCCGCGACCTCGACTCCGACGAACGCTTTTCCGACGCGGGCATCAGAAATTTTCTGTTCGCCGTATGCAACGGTTGGCGCGACGCCGTCTTGAACGATTGGCGCGAAAATCCCTTCAGCCCCCGTGAATTGCGTTGGCAAACCGTCAGCGACAAGTACAAGGCGCGTTTCACTTCGGCGGACGAAAATATTTTGGAGCAGTATGTTCCTGTCGCTTACGGCACGACACTGCTTGCCGCAATCTCAATCGGCACGCAAGTGTTGCTGATTCAAATCGGCGACGGCACCTGCGCAATCCTCCGACAAAACGGCGAATTCAAAGTTCCCGTGCCGACCGACGGCGAAAATTTTTTCAACGTGACGACCTCACTTTGCGAAGCCGACGCCGTCACGAAATTCCGCCACGTCGTCTTGAATTGCGATGATTCGCCGCTGGCACCCGTCGCGATTTTTTTGAGCACCGACGGGCTCGACGACTGCTACCCGATTTTTGAGAACGAAACGTGGCTTTACAAACTCTACGGCGGCACGATTATCGACAGCTTGATTGAGAACGGTCCGTCGTTGACGCGGGAGGCGATACGCGACGACCTGTTGCCGTATTTGACCGCTCACGGCAGTAACGACGACATTTCGCTTGCGTATCTGGTGACGCTCGACGCGAATTTGCTCAAGCGGACGTCGGAAAAATTTCACGCGCTCACGACCGCTCAAGCCGAATCGCCGCCGCCGACTCAACCGCCGCCGACAATTCCGACCGCTCAACCGACAATCGCTGAACAATACGCCGCCGCCCGTCAAAGACTTTTGGCACGCTATCAAATCGACAAAGGAGACAAATCATGACAGACAGTTTGAAACTTTACGCGGAGGCAGTTGCCTTTGCACGGAGCAATCCGACCGCCGTCGACATCCTGCTCAATTATTATCTGCAACTGGTCACGACGATTTTTTACGAGCTGACGACGCAAAAAAATTCGCCGCTGCTCACCGCAATGTGCCAAGCAAACATCATGAACTTCACGCCGAAAAATTTCCGACTGCAACCCGCGCAGGGGACGTTCAGCGTGTACACGGGCTTTGATATGCACGTGCTTGTTTACGGGCTCAACGTCGCGCTGGCGGAAAATCTCGATTTATGCAA
>JADEZP010000063.1 GCA_015206805.1 Quinella sp. 1Q7
TCACTTGCCGCGAACAAGTTGCGCTCGTTCCTGACGATGTTGGGCGTGATAATCGGCGTGACAAGCGTTATCGCGCTGGTGAGCATGGGCATGGGCATGAAGCAACAAATTTCCGACGCGTTTTCGTCGCTGGGGTCAAATATGCTCATGGTTATGCCCGGCAGCTCAAATCGCGGCGGACCGCGCGGCGCAGCCGGCTCAATGACGACGTTGACGCTTGACGACGCCGAGGCGATTAAGACCAAAATTAAAAATGTCGCGCACGTTTCGCCGACGGTGCAGGGCAGTTATCAAGTCGTTTACGGGCACGAAAACTGGAACACGAGCGTTGTCGGCGTCGAGCCCGATTATCTGGCGATTCAGTCGCTGGAGCTCACGAGCGGCTTATTTTTCAACGACCACGATGTCGACGTGCGCAACCGCGTCGCGATTATCGGCACGACCGTCGCGACAAATCTTTTCGGCGCAGTCAATCCCGTCGGCAAAAAAATTCGTATCGGCAACGCGCCCTATACCGTTATCGGCTTGCTCAAAAGCAAAGGCGGTTCCACGGGCGGACAAGATCAGGACGACACGATTTTAATCCCGCTGACGACTGCGCAGGAACGATTGGTCGGCGTAACTCACGTTCAGCGAATCAACGTGCAAGTCGACAGCTCCGACAAAATGGACGAAGTTCAATCGAACATAGAAAAACTCCTTCGCCAACGCCATAAGATTCGCGAAGGAGCCGAGGACGATTTCAACGTCCGCAATATGTCGAGCATTCTTGAGGAGATGAACTCCACGACGACGAAAATCACGCTGTTTATCGGCGCGATAGCGGGAATATCGCTGATTGTCGGCGGCGTCGGTATCATGAACATCACACTTGCCTCCGTCACGGAGCGCACCCGAGAAATCGGCACGCGCAAGGCAATCGGCGCGACTTACAACAGCATAATGTTGCAGTTCATAATCGAATCGACGCTAATCAGCGTAATCGGCGGCATATTCGGGATTATAATCGGCGTTTCGTTGACGCAGATTGTCTCAAAGCTTTTCGGCACGGTGATGGTCGTCAGCTGGATAAGTATCGCCGTGAGCTTCGGATTTTCGCTGTTCGTCGGAATTTTTTTCGGCATACTGCCCGCCCGAAAAGCCGCGCGTCTTGACCCGATTGACGCCCTGCGCTACGAGTGAACGTCAATTCCATTTGTAAGAACTCATCGGAACTTCCATAAAGCGAATCGTCGCGTCGCCCTGCAAAACGTAGGCAAAGGCGCGGCGATAAATTTTTGCGCCCGTTTGAGAATTCGTCGCCTGCGCCACGCTGAAAAACACGTAAGCATCCACGTCGGTGCCGATTTTTTCGGCGACATTGTTTTTTGACGCGTTGGTATCGTCTTCGCCTTTGTAGGCAACTTTGTAGTGTTGGACGTCTATAATTTCGCCCCAAACTTCGGTCGTGATTGTGCCGATATGTTCGGAAGTCGTCGTTGTCGTGAGGATTTTGCGTTGAAATTTGTCGCGGGTGTTGCCAATGTAATACGGATTGTCATTCACGGGCAAAGTCACGTCGCCCGAAAGAACTTTGTCCGCCGCCACATAAATTGCGCTGTCCGCCGCGTTCTGAAGGTCGAATTCCGCGCCGAAATTCGCCGTCTCGTAAGCGTAATTGTCCTGCGACGATTGAATGCCGTTTGCAACGAGCGCGACGATTAAAACTAAGCACAGCCCGAAAATTGTCGCGAAGCCCCGCTGATTCATTGTGTCGCCACCTCAAGACCGGGCATGAATACCGCCGTATTGAGCTTAATTTTGTGATTCGTGACGAGACTTTGCATCTCAAGCGATATGTGCAGAATTTTCAGCGATTTGTCCACGGTGCATTGCAGGGAATTGATTTTTGTGTCGCCGAAGGCGTTGCCGCCCGTTATCGGGTTGCGCAAAGTGCTGCTCGTGCGTTTGGCGTTGAGCGACACGTAAACGCCCGACTCTTCGTGCGGAATGTAGTATTGCGTCTCCTGCACGTCGGCGACGCTGTGAACGGCATCGTAGGGGTCATTAACGGCGGTGTGATAGACGAATTGCACGGAATTCTTGCGGCTGTCGACGTGGACTTCTTTGGCGGCGCGGGCTTGATGAGTGATTCGTTCCATGACGTATTGCGCCTCTGACTCCAACACGTAATCGGCGAGCTGATCTTTGTCCTGCTCAAAAATTTCCGCGCCGACCAGTGCCAAGCCGTAGCCGATTAAAATTAACAGCGGCAGGGCTATTGCGAACTCCGCGAGCACGAAGCCTTTACGGCGTCTGTTTGGCAATGCGAATCATCCTTTCTGCCGTAAGCTCAAAATCTTTGTCGTCGACCGTCCACGTGACGATAACTTTCGCCGTGCGCAAGTTGGCACTTTCGACGCTGACGGTCGTTTGAACTTTGAACTCAACGGAAATTCCCTTGCCGAGATTTTTGCTGAATCGGTCGCTGTCCACGCCGCGAAAGTCGCTGATACCGTCGATTGATTCGCCTTTTGCCGCCAGAGCCTCAAGTTGGGCAAGTTGTTCGTTCGCAAGGTAATATGCCGTCAAGCGCAATGTCGGTTGCGGATTTTTTACGCGCGGCGCGGCGTTGAGCAGGATTGTCGCCGCGAAGGCGGTTATCAGCGTCAAAAAGACGACGTTGAGCAACATGAAGCCCCGCTGACTTTTCAGGACGCGTCGCACGTTATTCATTGTCGCGCCCGCCGCGAATACGTCCGACGCTGTCGAAAACAATTTTTTTCGACTTGCCGAGCCGCGATGTCAAAATTATGGAATTGCTTATGACGTTCGCTTTGCCCGTGTCGTCGAAGGAAATTTCGTTATATACTTTGCCCGTAAAGTCAAGATTGGCGATGTAATGCATTTTATGAACTTCGCGCAGTTCGTCGTTGCCGCGCTTGATTTGGTAGCTCAATTTGTCGGGCGAAATTTTCATCACGGGGGAGACCGTCGACGCGAAGTTTTGTCCCGTGCCGGCGTCACTGACGCTTGTCGAGCGACTGACTGCCTGCAAAAAGCGCAGTTCGCTGTAAAGCCGTTTGTATTCGTAATCGAGCGCGACGTTGTCAATCATGCGCACGGCGTTGAGAAGGGCGCACGTCGTCAGCGCGACAACAATTATCACGGCGAAAATTATTTCAAGCGTCGCGAATCCCTTTTGCATTGCACGCACCTCATCTGAAATAAAATCTGTCGAACGTTGAGGTCGGTTGCTGATCTTCGGAATATGCGCCGCGAGCTTCGTCGCGAATGATTTTGCCGCCCGCAATGGCAATGACGCGCCGTTGCATTTGGTCGACGATGGTTTTGTCGTGCGTCGCCATAACAATCGTCGTGCCCGCCGCGTTAATGCGCTGAAAGATGTCCATGATGTCCCAACTCGTTTCGGGGTCAAGGTTGCCCGTCGGCTCGTCGGCAATGACAATTCGCGGGTCGTTGACAATGGCGCGGGCAATGGCGACGCGTTGTTGTTCGCCGCCGCTAAGTTGCGCGGGAAAACTTTTGAACTTGTCGCGCAGTCCGACGATGTCCAGTACGGTGTTGACGCTGCGTTGCATAATTTTTCGCGGAGCCTCAATGACCTGCATTGCGAAGGCGACGTTTTCATAGACGGTCTTATCTTCAAGCAGGCGATAATCCTGGAATATCACGCCGAGCCGTCGACGCAGGTAAGGAATTTCTTTCGGCTTGAGATGCGTCACGTCCTGCCCGTCGACGACGATACTGCCCGAAGTCGCAACTTCCTCGTGCATCAAAAGTTTCATCAGCGTTGACTTGCCGCTGCCCGACGTGCCGACGATAAACACAAATTCCCCGCGCTCAATGTCCAAGCTGACTTTGTCGAGCGCAAGGACGTTGTTCGCCCTGTAAAGTTTCGTAACATCTTTGAGATGAATCATTTGTATCCCCACTTAAAAATATATTTCAGCGGAACTTTCAGCCCGTCGAGTGTGGCAACGGGCACCTCGTGCTTGATGGCGGCAATTTCCTCGTCGGTCATGTAATTCAAATCCTGCTCGTCGAACAAAATATATTCGTCGTCCAAAAAATATTTTCCGTCGCGCAGGAGATACACGCTGACAGCTTTCATGTACGGATCGACAATCCAATATTCGCGCACGCCGTTGGCTTCGTAAATGTCTTTTTTGACGGTGAGGTCGCGTTTCTTGGTTGAGCGCGACAGAACTTCGACGACCATATCGGGCACGCCGTGGATATTGCCGCGCCAATCGATAATAGATTCGTTCGCCTTCAAGACAACGACGAAGTCGGGCACCAAAATATTTTCGTCGTCAAAGCGAATGTTGACTTTGCCGAAAAAATATCCCGCCTCGTTAGTCTCCAAATACTCGCCGATACGAAACATGATGTGTCCTCTGATTTGATTTTCGGCAGGCGTCATCGACGGTATCCGAAACTTTTTGCTGCCGATAATTTCGTAATAATCTTCGTCCATGTGAATTCCTCCTAAAGCAAAGTTGTAACGTCCAAAATCGGCAACATGACGGCGAAAACCAGCGTCGCGACGATAAGCCCGGCAAGCACTGTCCCGAAAATTTCAGCCTTCGCGGGCAGTGTGCGCAAAATTTCTTCGACCTCAAAGTCAGCCATTGATTCGCATTGCCGCAACATGTTGACGAGTTCGCCGCCCGCTTCGCCCGTCACGATTAAGCCGACATACAGCGGCGGGAAATTTTCTTTGCCGACAAGTGCGCCCAAACTTGCGCCGCGTTCAACGGAAAATTTTATGTCGCCCAAAGTTTTCCGCACGCGCAAATTTTTCGTCGCCGCCGCGCAGAGTTTCAGTGCCTCGTCGAGTGTGACGCCGCTTTCAAGCAAAAAGCTAAGTCGTCCGAAAAAATTTCTAAGCTCGACTTCGCGCAACAGTTTGTTCGACAGCTTGAGCCCGTCCAGAAAAAATTTAACCGACTCGACGCGATTGATGACCGTTGCGACGCCGACACCTGCAATCGCCGCCGCGACGACAATCAACGCCCAATGCTCCGCCAAAAATTTTCCGCCGTGCAAAAGTATCAGCGTCACAAGCGGAAGTTCTCCGCCCTGTTGCGCAAAAAAATTCTCGAACACCGGCAACGTCACGTTGACCAGCACAATCGCCGCCACAATCGCCGCCAACAGCACGAACAGCGGGTAATACATTGCGCCGCGAATTTTTTTCTCCGTCGAATAGTTGCGCTCCAGTTGCGCCGCAAGTCGCGCCGTCACGTCCTGCAGGTTGCCGCTCGCCTCTCCGATTGAGACCGATTGAATTGTGTCGCCGCCGAAAATTATTTCCCAACGTTCCAGTGCCGCGCCGAAAGATTGACCTTCTCCGACCGCCGCAACGAGTTCCGACAAAATTTTTTCCGACGGGTGATTGAGCGCGGCGCGTGCCAATGTCCGCAAAGAATCGTGCAAAGTCATCACGCCGAGCATCACGCTCAATTCGCGGAAAAATACTGCGCGCCATTGTCCGCCCAAATTCAGCTTGAGCAAAAAAATTTTCGCCGCCTGCGCAAGATTCGGTTTTGTCGGCGCAAGTTCGACGACCGTCACGCCCTGATAATTCAGCGCGGCGTAAGCTTCGGAATAATCTTCAGCCTCAAGCGTGCCGCTCAACTCAACGGACTGCGCGTCGTAACCTTTGTATCTAAATTTCATGGTTGACCGCCTTCAATGCCGCGTCCATCGTTTGCATACCTTGAGCCCGCCCGCTAAGCATGACGTTGGGCAGTTGCACGTATTTGCCCTGCCGAATCAGTTGCCGAGCCGCAGGATTCGCGATTAGAACTTCCGCCGCACATCGTCGCCCGCGCGAAGTTTTGACCAACTGTTGAGAAATTATCGCGCTGAATTCGTCGGCGAACAAGTCGCGGATTGCGTCGCGCTGAACGAGCGGGAACATCGTTTCGACGCGCATTGCCGTTTCCGCCGCCGACCGCGTGTGCAACGTCGCCAAAACCAATACGCCCGCCGCCGACGCCTCAAGTGCCGCGTGCATTGTCGCCGCGTCGCGAATTTCGCCGATTAACAGCACGTCGGGCATTTCGCGCATTGCCGTCCGCACCGCCGCCGCGAAGTCCAGAAAATCTTGTCCGAGTTCGCGCTGACTGACGAACGCCGTTTCTGCCGCGTACTCGAATTCAATCGGATCCTCCAGCGTCAACAGGTGACACGGTCTCACGCGGCAAAGTTCGTTGAGGAATGCGGCAAGCGTCGTCGATTTTCCCGACCCCGTGCGTCCCGTGACGAGTATCAGTCCCTGCGCGGCGTGAAGAAATTTTTTCAGCGCGGGCGGTGCTCCGATTTGCTCAAGCGACGGAATTTCCTTGGCGATTAGTCGCAGGGCAAGTGCGGGGACGTTTCGTTGACGGTAGATGTTCACGCGGAAGCGGCGCGAAATTTTTTCGTCGACGTGCGAAAAATCCACCGCCAAATTTTTTGTGAGCTCTTCGCGCAGTCGCGGCGTCAACAGCTCGTCCAAAAAACTTTCGACTGCCCGCGCAGATAATGTCGCGCCTGACGGGAACAGTTCGCCCGCGACACGAAAAAAAGGCGGTTGCCCGACCGTCAAGTGAATGTCCGACGCGTCGAGGCTTACCGCCTGTTGTAAAATTTTTTCGAGTTCCATTGATTAAGACTCCGCAACACAAACAATAATCATCACAAAAATTTTTTCGCCAAGTGAATCGTCGTGATTGACCACCCAATAAAATTCGCCGTCGGGATTTGTCGCGTCGTAAATGGGCGTCGTTGACTCGTTGGCTTCCAGCATCAACAAAGAATCCGCGCCCAATATGTTCATGAAGACACTTCGCGCACGTTGCAGATTGTTTTTGACGGGCGGCGACTCAAGCGCGGCATTGACGGCGGCAATGGTTGGATTTTCGCCCGACGCCTCGCCGAATCCGACGAAAGTTTTTTTGCCGCAAGTCAACAGTTCCAAAAGGTCGGCACCGTCCACGGGCATCAAATACGGATAAAATTCCTCGTCGTAAACCGAATGTATTCCGTGAACGATTTGATATGAAATTTTTTCGGCGGGCTGATTGAGTTGTTGCTCCGCAAGATTTATGACGACGCCGAAACTTTGCTCCACGTGGCGCAGTTCGTCGACGTTGCTTGCCGACTGAATGACAGCGACGGTAAGGAATATATTTTCAGTTTGAACGCAGTCCGCGATAATATGCGCCGTCCTGCATGTCGCCGCATCAGTCAAGGCAGTCAGCATAAAAACCACGTCCGCGCTGCGCAAAACGTCCGCAATTTCGTCGCGCGTGTCATCAAGCACAAAATATTTTATGTGCGTACTGCGTTCGTGTTCGGCGATAAAGTCAACGGTTTGCGCAACGTTCGCGGTGCCGACGACTGCAACGGACAATTTGTCATCGTACAATGTCAATCCCTGCCTTTGGACAGTTCGTCGCCGGGCGAAGGCGCGTCGTCAAATGATGGCGCGGGCTCCGTGTAAGTCGGCGCGGGCTCGTGATAAGGTTCAGGCTCGCTGTAAGTCGGCTCCGGCTCGTGATAAACAGGCTCCGGCTCGTGAACGGGTTCGGGCTCACGAATCGGCTCCGTGTAATCGGGAACGCCTTCGGGCTTTTGCGTGTAATCGGGCTCGCGGTAAGTGTCGGGCTCACGATAAGTTTCAGGCTCGCTGTAAGTTTCGGACTCGTAATATCTGCCGCGCGACGGCTCATCGTCGTAATAATCGTTTCGTCGACTGCTGCGGCTGTTGTCGCGGACTTCAGTGACGACGTTTTTGCTGGAGCGTCTGTCGACAACAAGCGTATCGAAATCGTGCGCGGGAACGTTCAGCAGGGCGTTCTGCATGAAGTGACTCCAAATCGTCGCGGGAAGGTCGCCGCCCGTTATTCCGCCGAGTTCGCTGTTATCGTCGCAACCAATCCACACGGCGGTTGAAAGGTCAGGCGTATATCCGACAAACCACGCGTCGTGATAATCGCTGGTCGTGCCCGTCTTACCTGCGGCGGGTCGTCCGATGTTCGCGCCCTTGCCCGTGCCCTTGGTGATAACGTCTTCGAGCATGCTGGTCAAGTCGGCGGCACTTTCGGGGCTGATAACCTGTCGTCCTTCGGGCAACGCGTCGTAAATGATTGTGCCGTTGCGGTCGAGAACTTTAGTTATCGCCATGTGCGGAATGTGCACGCCGCTGTTTGCGAAGGTGCCGTAAGCCGACGCCATTTCAAGCGGGGTGACGCCTCTTGTCATACCGCCGAGTGACACGGCAAGATTCGTATCGTTGGGGTCGCCGTCGAGGACGAACGTCGAAATGCCCATTTCCTGCGCGTAGAAAATCGCCTTGTCGATGCCGAGAGCTTGAGCGATTTTGACGGTCGGGACGTTCATTGAGTAAATCGCGACGGTGCGGAGGGTGACATTGCCGCTGAAACGTCGGCTGTAGTTTTGCGGTGACCAGTCGCCGATTGTGATAGGGCTGTCCTCAATGACGGTGTCGGGCGTGTAACCGTTTTCAAGTCCCGCGACGAATACAAACGGCTTGAACGACGAGCCGGGCTGACGTTCCGCCATTGTCGCGCGGTTGAATTGATCGGTGCCGCGTCCGCCGACCATTGCGCGGATATAGCCCGTCTTCGGCTCCACGGCGACAATCGCGCCCTGCGGCTGAACAATGCCGTTTGCGTCGGTGTAGTATTCGGGCAGGTAAGTCATCAACGCCTCTTCCGCCATACGTTGCATATCGAGATCAATCGTCGTGTAAACCTTGAGACCTTCCTTGTAGACGGCGTCGGCACCGTAGCGGTCGACAAGCAGTTGCGTGACGTATTCAATGAAATACATCGCGTCCTTATGCTTTTCGGGAACGTTCGGCGGCGCAAGGACGAGTTCGGAATTTTTCGCCTCGTAAGCCTGACTGTGCGTTATGTAGCCGTAAGTTACCATCTGGTCAAGGACGGTATCGCGGCGGGCAAGCGCGGCGTTAAGATTGTTGAACGGCGAATAGTAGTTGGGACTTTTCGGAATGCCCGCAAGTAAAGCGCACTCGTTCAAATTCAAATCCTCAACGTTCTTGCCGAAGTAAGTTTTAGCCGCCGCTTGCACACCGTATGCGCCCTGCCCGAAGTAAATCTGGTTGAGATACAGCTCAAGAATTTCCTGCTTGGTGTATTGCTTTTCGAGCTGGAGCGCGAGGAAAATTTCCTGTATCTTGCGCTTAATCGTCCTGTCCTGCGTAAGGTAAGCGTTCTTCGCAAGCTGCTGGGTGATTGTCGAGCCGCCTTCCGCAATTTCCTGCGCGATGATGTTCGTGTAAAATGCGCGTAACAATCCGCGAGGGTCGATGCCCTTGTGTTCGTAGAAGCGGTTGTCTTCAATGGCGACGAAGGCGTTGCGCAAGTTTTCGGGTATCTGTTCGATTTTGACGGGCATACGATTTTCCGTCGCGTGAATGTTGGCGATTTCGTTGCCTGCGGAGTCGTAAATTTGCGACGAGGCGGGCGGCAGAATATCTTTGGACAGGTCGGCTTTGACGTTGAGATTCGCGGTCACGAAGCCGATACCGATACCTGTTGCCATAACGAGTAAAACAATTATCAGTCCGATAAAAATTTTCAGGAACGTTGAAGATTTTTTCTTGGGCGCGGGCGGAGTTTGCTGGTCGTCGCGTCCAAAATTTGTTCCGGTCATATAATCCCTCCTAAACGGCGCATATCTTATCACAAGTTGATTCGCCGCGTCTACAATAATTTAGGGATCAGGGATCAGGGATCAGGGATCAGGGACTAGTTTTTTTGACGGCGAAGCCGTAACTGGTCCCTAGTCCCTAACCCCTAGCCCCTATCTTGACACTGCCTGCCGCTTGTTATATATTGACTGAAATTTTAATGGAAGGATGTCGGCTCATGAAGAAATTTTTGCTTGCGGTATTCGTGCTGATTTTGGCGGCGGCAGGATTCGTATTTTGGCTTTTTGAGCGCGAGGCTGACGGCGTGCCGATTCTGGTTTATCACCGCGTGAATGACGCCGACACGAATTCCACGACGCTCAAAGTTGCCGACTTCGACGCGCAGATAAAATACCTGCTCGAAGACGGCTACCATATCATTTCGCCCGACGACCTGCTTGACGCGTGGGAGAGCGGCAAAACCTTGCCGAACAAGCCGATTGTGTTGACGTTCGACGACGGGCACGCCGACATCTACAACAACGTTTTCCCCGTGTTGCAAAAGTACAACGTGCGGGCGACGGTTTTCATTGTGACGGATTACGTCGGCATGAGCGATTATCTGACGTGGGATCAGGCGCGTGCACTTCAAGCGGGCGGCTTCGTTGACATCGAAAGCCACACAATGAGCTACAAAAATTTGACGACGCTCAAGGGCGACAAACTCTGGAATGAAATTTACGGCTCCAAGCAGGCGATTGAGTGGGCACTCAAAAAGCCCGCGAAGTTCATCGCGTATCCTTACGGCAAATACACCGTCGCCGCCGAAGACACGTCCAAAGAGGTCGGCTTCCGCGCAGGTTTCATTGAGGATTACGGGCTTGCCGATAACGACGACAATCCGTATGTTTTGACGCGAATTCCCGTGCAGGGCACGAACGATTATACAATGTTGAGGTTTCAGTTGCGGCTGAAGGGCTCGCCGATTTTTGCGCCGCTGAATCGTTTCAAGACGGACATTGCCGACGGTAACCCCGAAGTCGCCGACTTGATTTTTATTCCGTAAGGTGACGACATGAACGAAAATTTTTCACAGCTGACGACGGAGGCGATAAACCCCGCGACGGCTCACATTGACGAATGCACGACGCTTGAGATGGTCACGCTGATTAACGCGGAAGATAAAAAAATTGCCGCCGCCGTCGAACGCGTCTTGCCCGAAATTGCCCGTGCGGTCGACATCATTGCCGACAGACTTTCGCGCGGCGGACGACTGTTTTATATCGGCGCAGGAACGTCGGGACGGCTCGGCGTGCTTGACGCGTCCGAATGCCCGCCGACTTTCGGCGTGTCGCCCGAAATGGTGCAAGGTCTTATCGCGGGCGGCGACGGTGCTTTGCGACGTGCCGTTGAAGGCGCGGAAGACAATCGCAACCTTGCGGCGGACGACCTGCGCGGCAAAAATTTCTGCGCGGCGGACGTGCTTACGGGTATCGCGGCGTCGGGCAGGACACCTTACGTTTTGGGCGGCGTCGAGTTTGCCAAAAGTCTCGGCGCGGCGACAATCGGCGTATCGTGCGTGGAAAATTCCGCCCTTGCAAAGCTCGTCGACATCGCGATAACGCCCGTGACGGGTGCGGAAGCTTTGACGGGCTCAACTCGCATGAAAGCCGGTACCGCGACGAAAATGGTGCTCAACATGCTCACGACCGCGACAATGATTAAACTCGGCAGGGTGCGCGGAAATTTGATGGTTTGCGTTCAGGCGACCAACGACAAGCTCCGCGACCGACTCAAGCGAATCAACGAACTTTTGACTTAGCTCGCAAAGGAGACAGTCTTATGCAAAATGGAATATCGATTTATGCGGGGCTCGATTACGACGCCGAACGGAACCTCGCGCTCATTGAGGAGGCGGCGGCTCTCGGATTCAAACGGCTGTTCACGTCCGCGCAGATTCCCGAAGCTGCCGACGCCGAAACTTTTCAGGACGACTTCGCGGACATCTTGACGACTGCCGCGCTCAACGGATTTGAAATTATTTTGGACGTGAACGCCGACAATTTCGCGCAATACGACCTTGACGGGCTGACGTTGCGGCTCGACGACGGCTTTACTGCGGAACATGTTGCCGAACTTAGTCACAGGCGCAAAGTTCAGCTCAACGCCTCAACCGTGACGGAAGACTTCCTCGACAAGCTGCTCGAACTCCACGCGAAATTCGACAACATCTCCGCGTTGCACAATTTTTATCCGCATCCGTGGACGGGGCTGGAAACGTACTACTTCGACAATCAAAATCGCCTGCTCCACGACTTCGGCATAAAGGTCGGCGCGTTCGTGCCCAGTCGCGACGGCAAGCGTCGTATGCCCCTGCGTGAAGGTTTGCCGACGCTTGAAGACTGCAGAAATTTTTCGACCGACCTGTCCGCAAGATTTTTGGTCGCGCTCGACACGGACTTTATAATCATCGGCGACGGACAGCCCACGCATGACGAACTTCAAGCCGTCGCGACGATTAAAGCCGACGAATTAATTTTCCGCGCACAACTGCTGACCAACGACTTGACCGCGACGGAAATTTTGAGCCGAACCTTCACGCGCCGCGCAGATGTCGCAAAGTCCGTGATTCGCGCCGTTGAGGGGCGTCGATACCTTCGCGAACTTGACGGCACCATTGAGCCCGCCGAGCCGCAAATTCAGCGCAGTTTCGGCGACGTGACGATTGACAACGAAAACTTCGGGCGATACGCCGGCGAAGTTCAGATAGTTCAAGATGTGTTGCCTGCCGACGGGCGCGTTAATATTGCCGCGCACATTTTGGACGAGGAAATTTTTTTGACGGGGTATCTCAAGCCGCGCCGAAAGTTTTCGTTTAAATTCATTTAGCTTCGGGCGATGCGCACTGCGCATTGCATGTGACGCATTGCCTTCATTGGAGGCTGATGCGATTGAAATTTAAACTGACGGCAATCATCGTCATTGCGCTGACATTGCTAAGTAACTCCGCGTTTGCCTCGCCCACGCTGTCGAAAAATTCTCGCGGCGACGACGTGCTGACACTGCAGAAAAAACTTTATCTGGTCGGCTACGACATCACCGAACTCGACGGCGTTTACGGCGCAGAAACCGAAAAGGCAGTTTCCGCCTTCCAACGCGACAACAAAATTTCCGTCACGGGCATCGTCACAAACGTCACGTGGCGCGCCCTGCGCAAGGCTAAAGAGAAAAAAGGACGTAAACTCTCCGACATCAAAACTAAGCCGACGCCCGCCGCCAAGCCGACAATCGCCACGGTATTTGCCGACATCATCATCAGCGGCGAACAGGGCAACGCAATCGTCGCGACCGCCAAAACTTTTATGGGCGTGCCTTACGTCTTCGGCGGGACAACTCCGAAAGGTTTTGATTGTTCGGGGCTCGTGCAATACGTTTTCAAGCTCAACGGCGTGAATATCCCGCGCCTTGCCGACGAACAGTACAAACTCGGCAAATCGACGACGCGCAGTAACTTGGTGCGGGCGACCTGGTCTTTTTCGACACGGGCGGCGGCGGAATCACGCACTGCGGAATTTACGTCGGCGGCGGAAATTTTCTGCACGCAAGCTCAAGTCGCGGCGTTCGGATTGACAGTCTCGACAATGAGTATTGGAAACCGCGATTCGTCGGCGCAAAAAAAATCGTCAACGATTGAGCGGGCAACATGATGTCCGACACGGCGGTGGCGGAATTACGCACTGCGGAATTTATGTCGGCGGCGGAAATTTTCTGCACGCAAGCTCAAGTCGCGGCGTTCGGATTGACAGTCTCACAACGAGTATTGGAAACCGCGATTCGTCGGCGCAAAAAAAATCGTCAACAGTTAGGAGGTCACCATGGGAAAAATTTCTGTCGTCGGGCTCGGTCCCGGCAGTCTCGACGAAATGACACCGCGTGCGCGTCGGGCGATTGAACAGGCAGAAGTTGTCGCGGGCTACAACACTTACATCAAGCTGATTGAATCAATTATCGGCGGCAAAAAAATTATCGGGCGCGCAATGATGCAGGAAGTCGAACGCGCTCGATTGGCACTCGACGAAGCACTGCGCGGGCACAACGTGGCGGTCGTATCAAGCGGCGATGCGGGCGTTTACGGTATGGCGGGGCTCGTCGTCGAAATGATTTTAACCTTGCCCGAAAGTGACAGACCGCAATTTGAAATTATCGCGGGCGTTTCTGCCGTCAATGCGGCGGCGGCAATATTGGGCGCACCGCTCATGCACGACTTTGCAATCATAAGTTTAAGCGACCTCATGACGCCGTGGGAGCTCATTAAACGGCGCGTTCGCAGTGCGGCTGAAGGCGACTTCGTAATCGCGCTGTACAACCCCAAGAGTAAACGCCGCGTCACTCAACTCGACGAAGTCCAAAAAATTCTGCTGGAGTTCCGCGACAAAAATACGCCCGTCGGCATTGTTACGAACGCGGGACGTGACGGCGAGTCCAAAATTATTTCGACGCTGGAAAATTTTATCCGCGAGCCCGTCAACATGTTTTCACTCGTCGTCGTCGGCAATTCACAAACCCGTGCGCAAAACGGCGTCATGCTCACGCCGCGCGGTTATAAAATTTGAATTTATACGGCAAACGCGAAAGCCCCTTCCGACTGCGGAGGGGGCTTTAACGTTGCGCAAGTTGAGGGCGCGCATGGACGCGCGCCCCTACGCCGCGTTGAAACAGGATGTTTCACTGCGGCGCAACGCAAAAAATCACAACGTTACGGGTGGTTCGTGAGCCGGTCTTCGCCCCCGCGCGTAGCGGGCGAGTTTCTTTTGCTACTTTTCTTTGCTCGGTCAAAGAAAAGTAGATTTAAAAAATTCTTGCCGTGAAATTTTCCGTGTGATATAATTCGCCGCGCTTAACAACTCACGCGGGGCGGAGCGTCGACCTGTGCGGCGCAAGCTGTTAATCGGCGCGAAGAATCCCCGCGAATGACTCAACAGGAGGAATTTCAAATGGCAGTTATCTCAATGAAACAGCTGTTGGAAGCGGGCGTGCACTTCGGTCACCAAACGCGGCGTTGGAATCCGAAAATGGCGCGCTACATCTTCACCGAACGCAACGGCATTTACATCATCGACCTGCAAAAAACCGTTCGCAAAGTCGACGAGGCTTACAACTTCGTGCGCAGCGTCGCGGAGTCGGGCAAATCGATTCTGTTCGTCGGCACGAAGAAACAAGCTCAAGAAGCCGTCAAGGAGGAAGCCCTTCGCAGCGGACAATTTTTCGTCAATGAGCGTTGGCTCGGCGGAATGCTCACCAACTTCCAAACGAT
>JADEZP010000064.1 GCA_015206805.1 Quinella sp. 1Q7
TTGCCGAGCTTGCCCGACCGTTGCGCTGAATTTCGGCTTGAGCAGGTGTCCGCGCCTTGCCGAGGATTTTAATCGTCGCGCGGTGATTGCAGACGCACACGGGAAAATTTTTCGGGCAAATGCATCCTTGCGCGAGAGTTTTGAGCGTTTCCTTGACGATTCTATCTTCGAGCGAGTGGAAGGTTATCACGGCAAGCCGCCCGCCAATTTTAAGACGCGCGACAACTTTTTTCAATGCGTCCGCCAAAATTTCCAGTTCGCCGTTGACTTCAATGCGCACAGCCTGAAAAATTCTTTTGGCGGGGTGACCGCCGTTTTTGGTATGCGGGACGGCTTGCTCAATGATTTTCACGAGTTCGCCGGTCGTATCAATGGGCGCGATTTTTCTTGCGCGGCAGATGGCGTTGGCGGCGCGGCGGGCAAAACGTTCTTCGCCGTAGTCGCGGAAAATTTTCGCAAGATGATTTTCGTCGCAGCGGTTAATCACGTCGCGTGCCGTCAAGGGCTGTCGCCTGTCCATGCGCATATCCAGCGGCGAATCTTTCATGTAGGAGAAGCCGCGCTCAACGGTGTCAATCTGGTGTGACGAGACGCCGAGATCGAAAATTGCGCCGTCGAGTTCGTCAACGTGGAGGTCGTTCAAAATTTTGTCGAGTTCGCTGAAATTTGCATGCACGGTCGTCACATGGCAGGTCAGTTTCGCCAAAATCGCAGTCGCGGCTTGAATGGCGTCGTCGTCGCGGTCGAGCCCGATAAGTTTGCCGTCCGCATTGAGTCGTTCGCCGATTGCTTTAGCGTGTCCGCCGCCGCCGAGTGTGCAGTCAAGGTAGGTGCCGTTCGACTTCACGGCTAGCGCGTCGACTGCCTCGTTGAGCATTACGCTTGTGTGCTCAAAGTCCAACGTTCCCGCCTCCAAATCGTTTGCAGGTTTACTTCGCGCCGCAGGGAAAATTTCCTTTAGCTTCTCGAAAAAATTTTTCAGTGCAAATTCATTGACGCTACCCGCGCAGGTGATATAATCGGCGGCAATTCAAAGGAGGAATTTTTCATGAAGATAACCAAAGACATGAGCATAATGGAAGTCGTGCAACGCTACCCCGACACGATGATGGTTTTCATGTACGCGGGCATGGGCTGTTTCGGCTGTCACGCGGCGCAATTCGAGAACATCGAGGAGGGCGCACTTGTCCACGGCATTGACCCCGATAAGCTCGTCGACGCGCTGAACGAAATTGCTTCGGCAAGCGACGAGGCGGACGTTGAGCTTGCGGGCGTCGGCAAGTGAGTCGGCAACAAAATTTTTCTGCCGAAGTCGTGACGGGCGCGCTGACTTTCGCGGCAATGTTCATATTTTTTTCGCAGGGGCATCCGATTGTGCTGTTCGACGGCGACGATTGGAACGTCATAAGCGACGCGCGAGTCGGCTTGCCGAAGTGGGGCGGCTGGAATCCGATTAAAGTTCTGCCCGAAACATTTTTCCCGATATGCGGATATTTCGCCGCGTATGTCGTCATGCCGCTTGTCGGGGATTATTTGACGGCATTCACGCTGACTGCCGCCGCAATCGTCGCAATTTTCGTCGCGGCTTACGTGATGATGTTCGTGCTGTTCGCGCGGGAGGTTTTGCGTCTCGACCAACCGGCGACAATTTTTTTCGGCGCACTGTTCCTGCTGCTGCACTTCGCGGTTTTCCTGCACCACAACACGCAGGACAACGCGTATCTGTTCCACACGACGGACGCCGATTGTTACTTCAATTACGTGTTGCCGAATTTGCTAAACGCCGCGCTGGTGATGTTGCTTGCCCGCGTCGACGTGACGAAAAAATTTTTCGACCGCGCGGAGCTTCGAAGCGTCGCATTATTTTTCGCGCTGTATATGGCGATTTTCTCAAGCGTGCTGTCGTCGTGCATATTGGCAATTTTCGTCGGCGTGGAGCTGTTGAGCCGCGTCGACAGAAAAAAATTCGCGCCACGGAAATTTTTCGCTGACAATCGGTCGTTATTCGTCGTGCTGATTTTTTGGCTGATAAGTTTGCTGTTCGAGCTCAACGGCGGGCGCGCAAAGTCAATGGCGCACGAAACGGACTTTTTCGCGACGGTCGGCTCAACGGCGGCGACGGTGATTCAATCGTTGCTGTTCGACAATCACGGCGCGGGCTTGATGATTTTCGCGGCGGTGACCTCGGCGATAATTTTTGCGCGGCGAAATTCGGACGCGGCGGCTTCGGAGACGTGGCGCGTGCTGAAAAAATCTTGGCTGTGTCTGCCGCTGTGGACGGCTTACATAATTTTGGCGGCGGCGAAATCCGACGCGACTTACGCCCTGCGCCCCGACGTGCAATTCGGATTTTTCTTCTTCGTGTTCGTGAGCTTCTTTGCGGCGTTGAGCTTTTGGATGCGAAAATTTCCGCGCGCGACGTTCATACTGCCGATATTGGCGTTCGCGCTGTTCACGTGGATTTTCAGCGGCAAGCGGACGTTGGCTCCGTCGACATTCAATCATGTACCGGAAATTGTTTGCGTGCAGGTCAGCCGACACATCATCGACCAAATCATTGCCGCAGACCGCGCGGGACTTACGCAAGTCGTCGTAACGGTGCCTAAAGGTGACGACAACGATAATTGGCCGCACCCGCTTTACATGGGCGAAAACATTTCACGGACGCTCCACGCGCACGGCTTAATTTCGCGGCGGCTGAAGGTGACGATTCTTCCCGACGTGAGCTTGAACGCGCGATTCAATCTGCCGACGAAATAATTCAAGCGCGCTGATTGACTGCGGCTGTCGTCACGTTGAATAGAACACCAACAGGATGCAACGTCACGTTGCCCCGACGTGAGCTTGAACGCGCGATTCAATCTGCCGTACCGTTAAACAACCGTTGCAAAAAAAAGAAGTCCTCGACCGTTTGAAGTCGGGGACTTTTTTGAGTGGGTATTTTATGAGTGGGTGGGTTAGATGCTGTCAATGTCAACTGTTGGAGTCGGTTTCGCCGCTGATAATTTTCGCAACCTCGCGGAAGGCTTCTTCGTTGCGCGCGCCCTTGATGTTGAGCACGAGACTTTTGCCGTTGATTATGCCGAGGTGAACGAGCGACAGGATACTTTTGTCCGTGCCGAATTTTTTGCCGGACGCGATACTGATTGAGCAACCCGTCTTTTCGGCGACTTTGACAATGTGCGCACTTTCACGGAAACCGATGACTCCTTTGGCAACCATGATGAATGAAACTTCGTGCGCATGATGTGCCGTGTGAGGCTCCGTATCGAGCTGCGCGGCTCTATGATGATGTTTGGATTTGTATGCGAATTTCATGGTGGACAACTCCTTTGATACTCCTGTCGGGGTTTGCGCCGCTTCCCTGCGACAACTGTATTGTAGCAGAGGTTTTGCAAGTGGGCAATGCGAATTCATTATTGTTTCAGGCGCAAATCGGTCGTGTTTGCCGCGAAGTCATTCCGAAATCGCAGTTGCCGCGTCCGAAATTGAAATGCCCGCCCGCGTCCGCTATAATTGCAGGGGGCAGCAACTGATACCTGATACCTGATGCCTGATACCTGATACCTAAAGCTTATTCCGGGGGTGTTGAGACTGTGACGAAGATTTTAAACAGCGTGCGGCTTTCGGACGACACGCAACAGCTTTTGAATTTCGGCGACGTTAAGGAGTACGGCAAGCCCGATAAAAATTTCACGGCGCAGCTGAAAAATTTCCTGCTGAACTGCGACAACGAACGCGCCAATTTGGACGCTTACGACGAAAATATTTTGTTCGACCCGAATCGCGGGCACTGGGACTTGTGGGACTTCGACGTCAACGGCGGCAAAGAAATTCCGCTCGGCGAAAATTTTGTTGCGCGAAATCCCGTCGACGACGTTTCAACCGGCATCGTCGCAATCGACTTCGGCACAAGCCGCACCGTCGTCGTCTACGAAAATGAACATTCGCAAATAATTCCGTTGCAGGTCGGCAGCGGCTCCTACCGCAACGGCATAAATCTTTCCGCCAACTACGAAAATCCGACGGTCATCCAATTCATCGACATTGAAAGTTTTTTGACGGCGTATTATTGGCGCGACGGCAGACCGTTCACGCGCTGGGCTGACGTTAAAGTTTCGCATGAGGCGTTCGAGAACATGACGAGCGGCGGCTCCGAAAAATTTTACTCGTTCCTGACGGACCTTAAGTATTGGTGCGGCTCAAAGGCGCAGTTCATGCTCCGCGACGAAAAAAAATTCATCACGCAACTTGCTCCGTTCGCACAGCTTGCCGAAGACGAAATCAATCCGCTGGAAATTTACGCGTATTATCTGGGGCTGTTTATCAACAATATGCAACAGGAACATCACATCTTCCTGAATTACATATTGTCGTTCC
Source organism: Quinella sp. 1Q7 (assembly GCA_015206805.1). Lineage (GTDB taxonomy): Bacteria > Bacillota > Negativicutes > Selenomonadales > Selenomonadaceae > Quinella. The sequence continues at coordinate 4,381 of JADEZP010000064.1, forward strand.
CCGTGACGTATGAGCGCGAAATTCGGGAAAAAATGCGGCGGTGTTTCGAGCGCGGCTTACGGAAGTCACTGCCGACGGCACTGCTTTCAAACGCGGCGGTGATGAAAAAATTTTCCGTGCGCGAAGGTGCGAGCGAGGCGGCGGCTTACGCGATAACCGCCCTGCAGGAATACGGCTTCGACCCCGAAGACGACGAAGAATTTTATTACGCGGTGTTCGACTTCGGCGGCGGCACCACGGACTTTGACTTCGGCTTTCTGCGCGAATCGTCGAGCGACCGTTACGATTATTTACTGGTGCATTTCGGCGAGAACGGCGACAGAACACTTGGCGGCGAAAATTTGCTCAAGCTTATGGCGTTCGAGCTGTTCAAGGCGAATCAAGATCGCTTGCTCAACGTCGACGAGGCACTTGGAACATCCGACACGTCCGCGCCTCCAAACGAAACGCCGCGCTTTGATTCGCGTGTGCCGGTGAAAATTCCGTTCACGTGGGCGGCTGACAAAATCAACTTCGCGGGCTCCGAGGCACTGATAAAAGATTCGCAAGAGGCTCACTCCAACATGCACGCGCTTATGGAAAAACTTCGTCCCGTGTGGGAGGCACCCGACTCCGACGCGGCGGAAGCAATCCTTTCGAGCGACGCAATCGAGGTCAATCTCTTCAGCGACGACGGGCAACTTGTGCACAACTTCCCGCTTGAACTGAACATCGACCTGCAAGAAATTCTGCGCGAACGAATCAAAATCGGCATAAAAAATTTTTTCATCTCCATGAAGGAAGCCTTCGACAAGAACAGCAAAAATTCCCTGCGCAAAATAAAATCACTGCGCGAAATCGACGAGGTTGCGATTTTCCTTGCGGGCAATTCGTCGAAGTCGCCGCTTGTCACGGAGCTGTTCGAGGAGTATTTGTCGCCTGGCGAAGATACCAGCCTTGGCGCGGACGATGAGCCTTTCGTCAACGGGCGACTGCGCAACGGTTACGAGCTCAAGTCTGACTACTACACGCGCAACGGCGGAGTTTATCGGCGCGACGACAACGGCTTGGAAGTTTGGATGGGCGACATGGACAGCGAACGCGACCATGAAGCTTTGCGCGACGCCGTAAAAAAAATTCCCGCCGACAGAATCGGCGAGAAGTCTCAAGCGGATATTTTGTTCGGATTCAGCGACAACGCGCCCGAATTCAAGCTGTACCCCGCACTCGGCACGGAGGCGGCTCACGAAATTCAAGCGGAACGCGGCGTTGAAGTTCGCACGGATTTGAGTGCGCCGACGGGTAAAACGGGCGTCGCCTTCGGATTGCTGTTGAGTCGTGCGGGCGGGCTCATCAAGACCAAACACATCACGCCCGACCCCGAAAAGACGCCGTTCGCCTGCTACGTCGGGCGCAACAAGAAGCGCAAGTTCAAGACGATTATCGACCGCAACACGAAATTCGACGTGTGGTATCCGTTTATTGACGCGGGCGACAGTTTCGACATTTTCTACACGAATTTGCCCGAAGCCGTCTCGAATCAAATGAGCATTCAAAAGGCGAAGCGCATTACCGTCAACATCGACACGCCCGACGAAAACGCGACGGTCTTTATCCGCGCCGTGAAGTCGAACGTCATTGAATATCGTATCGCGCTCAACGAAGAGGAACTTTCCGACGGCGCAGGTGCCGCCGAACAGATTGAGCTTGCGTGAATTAATCGGCAACGACTTTAAGCAGATTCGCCATCTCCATTGCGGATATTGCCGCGTCGAAGCCTTTGTTGCCCGACTTTGTGCCCGCGCGTTCAATCGCCTGTTGAATGTTCTCCGTCGTGACGACGCCGAAAATCGTCGGGACGCCGCTCTGCAATCCGACCTGCGCAACGCCCTTGGACACCTCGTTGCAAACGTAATCGTAGTGAGTCGTCGCGCCGCGAATCACTGCGCCCAAACAAATTATCGCGTCGAATTTTCCGCTCGACGCCAATTTTTTTGCGACAAGCGGAATTTCAAATGCGCCGGGCACCCATGCGACGGAAATATTTTCGTCGGGCGTTTCGTGGCGGTGAAGGGCGTCAAGTGCGCCGCCGAGAAGTTTGCTCGTGATGAATTCGTTAAAGCGCGCAACGACAATCGCGAACTTCAAGCCGCGCCCGCTGATAATTCCTTCGTAAGTGTTCATTTCGTCGCCTCCGATTCAAATACGTGACCCATTTTGACTTTTTTGACGGTGAGATATTTTTTGTCGAACTTCGTCGGCGCAATGACAATCGGAACGCGTTCGGTTATCGTGAGCCCGTGACCTTCAAGCCCCGCGCGTTTGGCGGGATTGTTCGTCAGCAGGCGGATTGTCGTCAAGCCCAAGTCCGACAGAATTTGTGCGCCGATACCGTAATCGCGAAGGTCGGGTTTGAAGCCGAGTTGGAGATTCGCCTCGACGGTATCGGAGCCCGCGTCCTGAAGTGCATACGCGCGAATTTTATTGGCAAGCCCGATGCCGCGACCTTCCTGCCGCATGTAAAGAACGACGCCTTCGCCCGCCGCCTCAATCTTGCGCAGTGCCGTCGCCAACTGTTCGCCGCAATCGCAACGCAAACTGCCAAGCGCGTCGCCCGTCAAGCACTCCGAATGCACGCGCACAAGGACGTTTTGTTTGCCCGCGACGTCGCCTTTGACAATCGCCAAGTGACATTTGCCGTCAAGCGTGCTTTCGTAAGCCTTGAGCCGAAAATTGCCGTACTTGCTCGGAAAATTCACGTCGGCGATTTTTTTCACGAAAGTTTCCGTGCGCTTGCGATACTCAATCAACGCGCGGACGGTCGTGATGTTGAGCCCGTGACGTGCCGCGAATTTTTTCAAGCCCTCGGTGCGCATCATGTGCCCGTCGTCGTCCATAATTTCGCAGCAAAGTCCCGCAGGATAAAATCCCGCCAGTCGCGCCAAATCCGTCGTGGTTTCCGTGTGACCTGCGCGGCGAAGAACTCCGCCCTCAACCGAACGCAACGGGAAGACGTGACCGGGTCTGCGGAAGCTTGACGCCTTCGCGGCGGGGTCGAGCAACAATTTAATCGTGCGGCACCGTTCAAAGGCGGAAATGCCCGTGTCCGTGTCGAAGCCGTCAATCGACACCGTGAACGCCGTTTCGTGATTGTCGGTGTTATTGGTGACCATCTGCCCGATTTCCAGCTCGTCAAGGCGTTTGCCGTCAATGGGCGTGCAAATCAGTCCGCGCGCGTGCGTCGCCATAAAATTTATGTCTGCGGGCGTGACGGTCTGTGCCGCGACAATCAAATCGCCTTCGTTCTCGCGGTCTTCGTCGTCGACAACCACAATCATTTTGCCGTGCTTTATGTCGTCAATCGCCTGTTCAATCGTTGCAAAGTCGCTCATAAAAATCCGTTCGCCTCCAAAGTTGATTGAATCTACTTTCTTTCGGCGGCGAAAGAAAGTAGCAAAGAAAGCCGCGCCGCCTACGAAAACGTCACGTTTTCTAACGGCGGCGACGCAGGGCGCACATCCATGTGCGGCCTCAACTTCCGCAAGTTGTTGCGCGTTTCAAAATCCGTTGGCTGTCAAAAATTCCCGCGTCAAGGTTTGCGGCGCGGCGGGCAAGTTCAACAGGCGGTCGACGTATTTTGCCAAAATGTCCGTCTCAATGTTGACGGGACTGCCGACGCGTTTGCCGCTGAAATTCGTGACGGCGCGGGTGTGCGGAATCATCGACACGCTGAAATTTTCCGCGCCCGCGTCGACGACCGTCAAGCTTATGCCGTCAAGCGCAACGGAGCCTTTCGGCGCAATGTGACGCAGTAAAAAATTTTCCGCCGCCACGTCGACAACCAACGCGTTGCCCTCGGCGCGGATGTTCAAAATTTTTCCGACGCCGTCAATGTGTCCGCTGACGATGTGTCCGCCGAATCTGTCGCCGACTTTCAAGGCGCGTTCAAGATTGACAAGTCCGCCGCGATTCAGCTCGGCAAGCGACGTTTTGCGCAACGTTTCGGGCATTACGTCCGCCGCAAAAAAATTCTCGCCGAAGTCGACGACCGTCAAGCAGACGCCGTTCGTGCTGATACTGTCGCCAATTTTCATGTCCGCCAAAATCGCCGCGCAGGAAATTTCGACGCGCCCGCCGTCCAAACTTTTGAGCCGCCCGACCTCCTCAACAATGCCCGTGAACATTTAATCACCTCAATAAACAATTTGCTCGACGCCGAAATTTTCAGCCGCCGCATTCCACGTGAAACGGAATTCGCCTTCGGGAGCCGATTCGCCGCCCCAATGCCAACGCCGATAAATGACAATCAGCGTATCGCCCGCGCACTTCGGCACGTCGTACAAAATGCCGCCGTCGAGTTTGTAAGCGTCTGCGCCGCCGAAAAATTTGTCGCTGATTTTTTTGCTGTCGATGCAGACGCGCCACTTGCCATTGCACGCGCCGAGAACTTTCAAATCCGTGACGCAGTAGTTGTGGTAAATCGCGTAGAGCTCAAGTCCCGCGTCGTTGCCGATTGAAAAAATTTCCTTGAATTCGCTGCCCGTTGTCAGGACAAAATTATCTGCGCCGCCGAATTGCATTGCGTCGGCAATGTCCGCGTCGAAGTCGTAACGGCAACAAAGCTTACCGAAACGCGCAATTCCCCGCGTGTAAGTCGTCAGCGGTTTGCCGTTGCGCTCGAATTCTTCAGCGTGAGCAATGCCGTCGTTTTGCGTGGCACCGTCGACGATGAAGCCGCTGTATGGTGCCTGCGCGGGGAAGCCGATTTCGCCGACTTTGACGGGCGCGGAAAAATTCGCGGCAAGCGCAACGTTCGCGACAATCAGCACGCTCAAGACGACGCCGACAAAAATTTTTCTCACGGGCAAGACCTCCACAAAAAAATTTAAACCGCCTCGACAACTTCGGGCGGTTGAATTCAAATTATACGTGCCAAACTTTTCCATCCGGACTGTGACCGTCGGTTTCGGAATTGCGCCGAATCATGCGTTGCCGCTCGCGGACTGTGACCGCCGGTGGAGAATTTCACTCCGCCCCAAGTTTCACGCGTCAACGATAGCACGATTAACTTGCGCTGTCAATTTGCTTGAGTTGCTCACAGACGGCGCGATTGAGCTCGTGGAATTCTGCGCGGCTCATTCGGCGCGACAAAAATTTTTCGTAGTAAGCGTCGACGTTGCAAAAAATTGGTCGCCGCTCGTAAATGGTGCAAAGATTCGTCGCCTCGTCGAAATGTCTGCAGACGCCGTCGCCGCGGTCGAGATTGTGCGTAAAATGTGCGCGGTCGATGTTCCTGCAACACTTGCCGCACCTGTCGCAATCAAAGCGTTTCAATCCGAATCAGCCCGCCTTTCCGAGAGTAGCCCGTATTCCACAGCGTCGACAGCTCAAACCAACGCCCGACGCCGTAAGTCACCGCCTGCACGAAAAATTTTTCGCCGCGTACTTCGTAACCGTTCAGCAGGAACCAGTGCCACTCGTAATCCTGCAACGCCGCCGCTTGATGATTGAGTATCAGGCACGGCAACGGCAAGCCTGCGTCGATTTGGCGGATTATGACGCGGCGAGTGTCGTCGAAAGAATTTTCGCCCGCCCACGCCGACAATCGAACGTTCTCAACGCCGTGATCGCGCAGAAATCGCCCGAAGCCGTCCAAGTAAATTTCAAGCTTGTCGACGCCCGACCAGCGCGGATACAGGTACGGCTCCATGATTCGCCCGAATTCCAGATATTCCGTCCGAGAAATTTTTTGCGGGTCGAACGGATACAGCCCGCGCAAGCCGAAATATTTTGCAAGGCAGATGGCGCAGTCGCAAGCCGTTATCGCCGCACAGCCGCCGACGTGCATTCCGAAATCCGTCACGCGCGAATACCATTCCTGTTGCCCGCCGAGCGAATCGCCAACGTAAAAGTGCGGCAAAAATTTTTTTATGTCCAAGTCGCCGCCTCCGTGTAGCCCGTGAGCAAAAGGTCGTCGCCGATTTTTTCAGCCGCGAAATTTTTCAGATTGACGGCGTCGGACAATTTCGCGAAGCCCGCGCCCTCAACGCCGGTCAGCGCATTTGAGCCGCCGATAATCTTCGGCGCGACGAACGCAAAAATTTTGTCGACGAGTCCCGCCTCAAGCATTGCAAAGTTAATCGTGCCGCCGCCCTCGACCAAAACGGAAGTAATTTCGCGTTCGGCAAGTTCGCGCATCAAAATGTTCAAGTCGACGCGTTCGCCGCCGCCCGCACGAATAATTTCGACGCCGCGCGTTCGGAGGGCGGAAATTTTATCGCGGGGTGCATTGTTCGTCACGGCGACAATCGTGCGCGCCTGCCTGTCGGTGACGACATTTGCAGTCAGTGGCAAGCGGGCGTTGCTGTCGACAATCACGCGCACGGGATTTTTGCCGTCGACAAGGCGCGTCGTCAAGCTCGGATTGTCAGTCAGCGCAGTGCCGACGCCAATCAGAATTGCGTCGTTGATGTCGCGCAGGTGGTGAGAAAATTTCCGCGACTCCTCGCAACTTATCCATTGCGATTCGCCCGCCGACGTTGCGATTTTGCCGTCGAGTGAGCAGGCGAATTTCAGCGTGACGAACGGCAACTTGCGCGTGACCCACTTCAAGAAAACTTCGTTCAATCGCCGCGCCTCGTCCTCAAGCACGCCGACTTTGACTTCAATGCCCGCCGCCTGCAACAGCTTGACGCCGTGCCCCGCGACTTTCGGATTCGGATCGCCGATTGCCGCCACGACCCGACTTATGCCCGCCGCGACGATTGCTTGCACGCAAGGCGGCGTCCGCCCGAAATGTGAGCACGGCTCCAGCGTCACGTAAAGCGTCGCGCCGTGAGCAAGTTCGCCCGCCATGTTCAGCGCGTGAATTTCAGCGTGCGGCGTGCCGGCTTTACGGTGCCAACCTTCCGCGACGATTTTGCCCTTGCGAACGACGACTGCTCCGACCAGCGGATTCGGCGACGTGCGACCTTCGGCGTGCCGCGCGATTCGCAGTGCCTCGCGCATAAAAATTTCGTCAGTCAAAAATTTCCCCTCCAATTATGTCAAGCTGTGTATGTCGCGCAGGAACTGTACCGACCGTAAATCGTCGCCCATGATGCCGCGAATGTATTCCAGAAAAAATTTTTCCGCCACGTCGATTTGCCGTGATTTGAACGTCAGCTTCGTATCGTCGCGCCAATCAAAGCCGAGCATCGTCTCGAACGTCAAGCGCAGGGCTTCGGGATACGGGCGACAATCCTGCGCGGCGTCAATGCAATTCGGACAGACCGCGCCGCCGTCAAACAGGCTTATCGCCGCGTCGCCGACAATGTCTCTGCCGCAGTGCACGCACCGACAAAAACTCAACTGCACGCCGCTGTTTTCCATGAATTGGCACGTACCAATCAGCGCGGCGATTCGCGGGTTGCGACGATTCAGTGCGGGCAATGCATTCCGCAACAGCTCGAAAGTCTCAAGCTCGGATTGTCGCGGCAAGGTCATTCGGTTGACAATCTCGAACAGCAGCGACGCGTAACCCAGCCGCTCAAGGTCAGCCGTCAACTCGCCGTAAAAATTCAGCACGTCGGCTTCTCGGATTGTGTCGACCTTCGCGCCGCGCGTGATTGTCGCCGTAATGTGGTTGAACATTTGCAACGCTCCGCTCAACGGACTGCGTGCGCGTCGACAGCCGTAAGCGTTGACTTCAAGCTTGCCGAATTCCCGCGTGAACAGCGTGACGACCCTGTTTGCGTCGCCGAAGTCGTCCGTCCGCAAAACGACTGCCTCGACCGTGTAAGCGTCCATCATTTTTTACCCGTCAATACGTCTTTCGACACGAGACCCGCCGTTGAGATTGTGCCCGCCGTCAAGATGAATTGCAACGCGTCGGGCGGCAACATATCCAGTCGAATCAGCTCCGACTTTTTGACGAACATGTTCATGCCCGCCGTCATGTTCATGCTCCACGGCACATAAACGCACGCGTAATCGTCGCCGAGTTTTTCGCGCACGGGTATCGGCACGTTAAGCAGCAAAAATCCCAGCACGTAACATTCGCGATACGGCACGAGCACGACCTGCTTGAATGCCGAATCCGACTCGAACAGGGCTTTCGTCACCTGCTTAACCGAGCCGTAAATAAACTTCACAATCGGGATTTTGCCGATTATCGCGTCGAATATGTCGATGATTGTTTTCGACAGGAAATTGCCGCTCAAAACGCCGACAATCCAAATGCCGACGACGACAATCACGAGCCCCATGCCGGGAATTTTCACGGGCAGAATTTTTCCGATTGAACTTTCCGTAAGATTGAACAGCCACATAACCACGGCGACGGTTATTGCGGGCGGCACAACCACTAACAGCCCGCGCAGGAAACTGCTTGAGACTTGCTCCGTGAAAGATTTTTTTTTGCCGTCGTCACTCATAATGTTCGCGCTCCAAAATAATTTCAATGGCGTTAAGCACGTCGTCAACATCTTGATCGGTTATGACGAGCGGCGGCTGGAAGGCAAGGACGTTTCGCCCGACGCCGTTTTTGCCGACGATAAAGCCGCGATTTTTGAGCTCCTCAAGCAGGGCGTCAAGCTCACGGAAGGCGGGCGATTTGTCAGCGTGAACGAACTCCGCGCCGACCATCAATCCGAGCCCGCGCACGTCTCCGATAATCGGGAACTTCGCCTGCAAACTCCGCAAGCCGTTCATAAGCTGTTCGCCGCGAGCCCGTGCGTTGCCCATAAGGTCATGTTCGGCAATGTAGTCGAGCACCGCAAGTCCCGCCGTCGACGAAACGGGATTGCCGCCCAATGTCGACGCACCCGGTCGCGTGTAAGTGTCGGCGATTTTTTTCGTGGCAATGAACGCGCTTATCGGTTGCCCGTTGCCGAGTGCTTTGGCGACGCTCATTATGTCGGGCGTCACGTCGAAATTTTCAATCGCGAACATTTTGCCCGAACGTGCGAATCCCGTCTGCACTTCGTCGACAATCAGCAACGCGCCGTATTTGGCAAGGATGTCCTTCACGCGCTTGAAGTAACCTTTCGGCGGCACGACGATACCCGCGTTGCCCTGAATCGGTTCGGCAATCAGCGCGGCAGGTCGTCCCGAAGTCGCCGTCTGAATAATCGTTTCGACTTTGTCCGCGCAGGCAAGGTCGCACGTCGCGGGATTTTTTCCGAGCGGACAGCGGTAGCAGTAGGGATTCGGCGCGAAATTAATTCCGCCGACGGGATTGGGATCCGTTCGCCACATGCCGATACCCGTCAAGCTCATTGTAAGTTTCGTGCGCCCGTGAAGACCGCTTTGCAAGGCGATAAACTCCGAACTGTGCGTGTAAATCGACGCAAGCAATAAGGAGCCCTCGTTAGCCTCCGTGCCCGTTGAGCAGAAGAAACTTTTTTGCAGGTCGCCGGGCGCGACGGCGGCAAGTCGTTCGGCAAGATTAACGAAATTTTCCGTCAAGTAGATGTTGCAAACGTGCTGGAGCATCTTAATCTGCTCAATCATGCGCGACGTTATGTAGGGGTTGCAATGCCCGCAGTTGATGACGGACACGCCCGCGTAGCAGTCCAAATATTTTTTGCCCGTCGCGTCGAAAAGATATTGCATGTCTCCGCGCACGAATTGCGGCGGCTTGGCGTAAAAATGTCCGAGACACGGCATGATGTATTCGCGCTTCTTGTCGATGATTTTTTCCGCGCCGATGAAATTTTTCAAGGCAACCACTCCGTTCAAACGTCAAAGAATTTTTTGCAAGCGTAGCACACGGCGAATCAAATGGCAAGATTTACGCGCCGCCGCCGCGAAATATGGACCGCGCATGGACGCGCGGTCCCGCCCGCAACATAAACAGGATGTTTATATTGCGGGCACGATTAGTTGCGGGTAGGCTCAACGTCGGAATGCTTGACGGTATCCGCTCCACGCGCAGTGGCGAGTTTCTTTGCTACTTTCTTTGCTCGGTCAAAGAAAGTAGATTCTACAAACTTAATCGAAGTTCAACGCTTGGAACGGCGCAACGCCCGCCGAATTGCGCGGCAGCGAATTTTTATCCGACGTTGCAGGATTTTCTTTTGGCGCGGCAAATAACCAACGCAAGTGACGAAAAAATTTTTGACCGCAATTATATTTCAGGAGGGATTACTTTGAGAGAGCTGGACGTTAAACTCATCACCGAGAACGTCGCCGAAATGTGCAAGGAGGCGGCGTATTATCTGCCGGACGATGTCTATCGTGCACTCAAG
>JADEZP010000148.1 GCA_015206805.1 Quinella sp. 1Q7
AAGTCGATGAATTCCGCGTGAGCACTTTTTACGAGCGTTTCAAGATAATTTTCTTCGTCGGGCGACATTTCGCGGAAGGGGTTGCCGAGGTCTTTCATCTTGCCGGCTTTGATGGTTTTGACGGACATGCCGAGCTTTTTGGACAGCTCTTGATAATTTGGCAGAAACATAATCACGCCGATTGAGCCCGTCCACGACAGCGTGTTTGCGAAAATGTAATTCGACGCGGCGGCAACCATATATCCGCCCGAACAGGCACTGTCGCCGATTGACGTAACGACGGGCACATCTTGGCGCAAACTGAAAACCAATCGTGCAAGCTCTTCGCTGGTGGCAGCCGCGCCGCCGGGCGAATTTATTTTCAGGAGAATGCCTTTGTATTTGTCGGAATTCGTCTGCTTGACTTCGAGCAAAGTATTTTTCAATTTCGCGACGGAAGTACCCGTGCCGATTTTTGATTCGTTGGAAGTTATTTCGCCGTTCAAGTAGAGTTTCAAAATTTTTTTGCGCGAGAAAATTCCCATGTGATCAAACCGCCTTAACATGTCTGATAATTTAATAACGACGCGCGCATTGTATCACGCGGTCGGAAATTTATCAAAGTCTTGAAAATTTTTGCGGCAGTTGTCGACGTTCGAGGCTCCGAAAATTTTTTGCAACGACATTGCCGACGCTGAACACCGTCACGAAAATTTTACGGCGGCTTCGACGTTCGAGGCTCCCAAAATTTTTTGCAACGACATTGCCGACGCTGAACACCGTCACGGAAATTTTACGGGGGCTTCGACGTTCGAGGCTCCGAAAATTTTTGCGGCGACATTGCCGACGCTGAACACCGTCACGAAAATTTTTGCGGCAGTTTCGACGTTCGCGGCTCCGAAAATTTTTGCAACGACATTGCCGACGCTGAACATCGTCACGAAAATTTTGCGGCAGTTGTCGACGTTCGAGGCTCCGAAATTTTTTGCAACGACATTGCCGACACTGAACACCGTCACGAAGATTGAAACGCCCGCGCAGGACGCGTCGCTTTACATTCCCCGCACGCTCCTGTATCATACGGCGAGAATCTAATTCAAGCGTAAGGAAGGATCTTTGATGAAAGAACTCATGTTGGGCAACAAAGCACTTGCCCGCGGCTTGTGGGAGGCGGGCGTCAAATTCGTGTCGAGCTATCCCGGCACGCCGTCGACCGAAATAACCGAGGAGGCCGTCAAATTCGACGACATCTATTGCGAGTGGGCACCTAACGAGAAAGTCGCTATGGAGTCGGCGTTCGGTGCGTCGTTGGCAGGTCGTCGCGCCTTCTGCGGACAAAAACACGTCGGCTTGAACGTCGCCGCCGATCCGCTGTTTACGTTGAGCTACACGGGCATTAACGCCGGACTTGTCGTCGTCGTCGCTGATGATGCGGGAATGCACTCGTCGCAAAATGAACAGGACAGCCGCCACTACGCAATCGCCGCGAAAGTTCCCATGCTTGAGCCGTCGGACTCCGCCGAGGCGTTGGAGTTCGCAAAGCTTGCCTACGACATTTCCGAACAATTCGATACGCCCGTGCTGATTAAGATGTGTACGCGCGTCGCTCACAGTCAATCGGTCGTCGAGACTTCGGAACGCGTCGAACACTCCAAAGTTTACGTCAAGGACATTGCAAAGTACGTGATGATGCCAGGCAATGCCAAACGTCGCCACCCGATTGTTGAGGAGCGCACGCGGCGATTGATTGAGTTCGCGGAGACGACGCCGATTAATCGCGTGGAGTTCGCGTCGGACGCGCTGGGAATTATCACGTCGTCGACAAGCTATCAATACGTCAAGGAAGTTTTCGGCGCGGAAGCAAGCGTTCTCAAGCTGGGCATGATTAATCCGTTGCCCGTTGAGCTGATAAAAAATTTCGCGTCACGCGTCAAGCGATTGGTCGTCGTGGAGGAACTTGACCCGATAATCGAAACGCACGTTAAATCGCTCGGCTTGGCGGTTGAAGGTGCGGAACTTTTGCCGCGAATCGACGAATTCAGTCAAAACTTAATCGCGGAGGCGTTCGGCAAAAAAACTCCTGCGGGCGTCAAACTCGACGACGCGATACCGCCGCGCCCGCCCGTAATGTGCGCAGGTTGTCCGCATCGCGGATTGTTTTATTCGCTCAAGAAACGCAAATGTACCGTGCTCGGAGACATCGGCTGTTACACGCTCGGAGCCGTCCCGCCGCTGTCGACGATTGAAATGACGCTTTGCATGGGCGCAAGTATCGGCGCGACTCACGGCTTCAACAAAATGCTCGGTGCCGCGTCCGAAGGCAAAACCGTCGCTGTTATCGGCGATTCGACGTTCGTGCATTCGGGTATGACGGGACTTGCCAACGTCGCCTACAATCAATCGAATTCGACGGTGATTATCCTCGACAACTCAATCACGGGCATGACGGGTCATCAGCAGAATCCGTCCACGGGCTTGAACATCAAGGGCGACCCTGCCGGCAAAATCGACTTGGAGGCACTTTGCCGCGCAATGGGCATTAATCGCGTCCGCGTCGTCGACCCGTACAATCTTGCCGAATGCGACGCCGCGCTTAAGGAGGAACTTGCCGCTCCTGAGCCGAGCGTTATCATCAGCCGCAGACCGTGCGCCCTGCTCAAGACCGTCAAACATAATCCGCCGCTTAAAGTCGACGCGGGCAAGTGTATCGGTTGCAAATCGTGCATGAAAATCGGCTGCCCCGCAATCAGCATGGTTGACGGCAAAGCGGTCGTCGACCAAACTCAATGCGTCGGTTGCGGCGTATGCAGTCAGCTTTGCCCGAAAAAGGCGTTCGTCAGCACCAAGGAGGCTTGAACCGTGGAGACTAAAAACATTATCATTGTCGGCGTCGGCGGACAAGGCTCGTTGCTCGCCAGCAAAATTTTGGGACACCTGCTTTTGAACGAAGGCTTCGACGTTAAAGTTTCGGAAGTTCACGGCATGAGTCAGCGCGGCGGCTCCGTGATAACTTACGTGCGTTTCGGCGACAAAGTTTATTCGCCCGTCGTTGACAAAGGTCAAGCGGATTTTATCGTGTCGTTCGAGATTCTGGAAACGGCGCGTTGGCTGTCGTATCTGAAGTCGGGCGGGCAAATTGTCACGAACACGCAACAAATCGACCCGATGCCTGTCATCACGGGCGCGGCGCAATATCCCGCAGACCTCGTCGAAAAAATTCGTGCGGCGAACATCAAAATCGACGCAATGGACTGCTTGACACTTGCGCGGCAGGCGGGCAGTCAGCGGGCGGTGAATATCGTCTTGCTCGGCAGACTGTCGCACTACTTCGACATATCGGCGGCGGCGTGGCAACGGTCGCTTGAAGCGTGCGTTCCGCCGAAATTTTTGGAAGTCAACCGACGCGCCTTTGAGCTCGGCAAAAATTTCAGCGGCTGATTCTTGCCAAAACTCGGCGCAACGTTTATAATTCCAATCGAGATATGACGAGTATCTTGTCCACGTGATTAAAAGACGCAAACGGCGCAAAAAAATCCCCCAAGCAGGTCGGCGAAACCTGTTGGGGGATTGCGTCACTTAAGAGCAACGCATTGGCTCAGCGCAATCGTTTATACAGTTTCTTGAGCCCAACGATGGCGAAGTATGAGAGAACGTTTGCCACCGTCATTTCAGCTATTGTGACGAGGATGTCCACAATATTTACCTCCTTTCGCTCTGCGAAGGAGAGACGCACCGATATTTTACAGCGCGTCAAAATTTTTGGCAACCGATTCTGCCAAAGCTCGGCGGCGATAAAATCCCTCAAGCAGTTTGCTTGGGGGATTCGTCGTTTACGGGCGCGGCGCAAGTTTTTGGCGGCTGATTCTTGCAAGAACACTGCGCGGCGATTATAATTGCCACGACCGAATATTTTGCCCGCGTCGGCACAAAAAATCCCTCAAGCATCGGTCACGCGACCGACTTGGGGGTTGCGCTGTTTATGGGCGAATTTCGGCTGAACGTTTCACGGAAAGAGGTAGTTTTAATGAGCCATTACTTCCAAGAGGAAATCGAGTGCGCACCGATTG
>JADEZP010000065.1 GCA_015206805.1 Quinella sp. 1Q7
CATTCACGCCGAACATCAAATCGAGACCGTCGGTGCGAAACTTCGCGGCATGATGAGTTGGCTCAAAGACGGTTCCGACCTGTCGAAAGACTGATTGATTCACCGCGACAAAAAAATCAGCGGCTCCCGCTTACGTCAAGCAGGAGTCGCTTAAATCGCGCGGCAGGGCGTGCAAACTTCCTTGCACAACGTCGCATTCACGCCGAACATCAAATCGAGACCGTCGGCGCGAAACTTCGCGGCATGATGAGCCGGCTCAAAGACGGCTCCGACCTGTCGAAAGACTGATTAATTCACCGCGACAAAAAAATCAGCGGCTCCCGCTTACGTCAAGCAGGAGTCGCTTTTTTGTATGTGTGCAGTTCAGCAAGTGTGGCAGACTTCGTAAAGTCCCGCGCGTTTGAGCGTGTCGACGACGGTATCGCCGATATGGGCGACGGTGTCGGCGACGGCAATTCCAACGGCGTTGAGGGCTTTGATTTTGTCGGCGGCAGTACCTTTCCCGCCGCTGATAATTGCGCCCGCGTGCCCCATGCGTTTGCCGGGCGGAGCTTGACGACCCGCAATGAAGGCGGCGACGGGCTTATCGGGCATGTTCGCGGCAATCCAACGTGCGGCGTCTTCTTCAGCATTGCCGCCAATTTCGCCGATAAGCAGGACGGCTTTGGTTTCGTCGTCGTCCTTGAACAGTTGCAGGATGTCGATGAAGTCGCTGCCTTTGACGGGGTCGCCGCCGATACCGACGGAAGTCGTAATGCCGATACCCGCGTTCATGAGCTGGAATGCCGCTTCGTAAGTCAAAGTTCCCGACCGCGACACTAAGCCGACGTGACCGCGTTTTTGGACGTTGGCGGGAATAATACCGAGTTTCGCCTCGCCCGTCGTCATAATGCCGGGGCAATTCGGTCCGATAAGGCGCGTCTTCTTGCCTTCCATGTAGCGGCGAACTTTGACCATATCGAGCACGGGAATATGTTCGGTAATGCAAACGACGAGTTCAAGTCCCGCGTCGACAGCCTCCAGAATCGAATCGGCGGCGAACGGTGCAGGCACGTAAATGACGGAAGCTGTTGCACCCGTGGCGTTGACGGCGTCGATGACCGTGTTAAAGACGGGCACGCCCTCGACGGTTTGACCTGCCTTGCCGGGCGTCACTCCGCCGACAATTTGCGTGCCGTAAGCGATCATTTGTTTCGTGTGGAAGGTCGCCGCCTTGCCCGTGATGCCTTGGACGATAACCTTCGTGCTTTTGTCAACCAGAATCACTGTATCAACTCCCTAAAAAAAATCTTTGTCGATAATTTTGTCGTAGATGTAGCCTTCGCGGACGCCGCTGTCGCTGTAAAGTATGTGCAGACTTCCGAAACGTTTTGCGAGCACGTCGGCGATAATCAATCCCGGCATGAAGGTGTGCATACGTTCGGGGACGGTCTTCATGAGCAAAATTTTGTCGGGAACAATCAATTCGTGGTCGCGCTGGAAACGGTTTAGTATGTCGTGAATGCGGCGGACTTCCATGCGCATGTTGCGGTGTGTCATGCCGTACATTGCGTTGTAAAGAGCCATTGCGCCCTTGAATGTGCCGCCGATACCGCAAATTTGCGCGTGGCTGACGGCTTGGAACTCTTGCACCGCGCTGACGGTCGCCTCCGCCTCGGCGTACATTTCGGCGCACTCGACGGCACTGGGCAGGATATGCACGCCCGTATAGCGCGTATGGAAACTCAACGAGCCGATTGGAAGCGACGCTTTGACTTGAATCTGCCGTTCCTTGAAGTAGACGATTTCCGTTGAGCCGCCGCCGATGTCGATTAAAAGTCCCTTTTCGTCAATCAGGTCGTGCGTCGCGCCGATAAAGTCGTAAGTTGCCTCGTCGTCGCCGCTCATCAGCATGATGTTTATTCCCGTGCGAAAGGAAATTTCGTCCACGGCTTGCGAACCGTTGACGGCGTTGCGCAGGGCGGCGGTCGTGAAGGCGGTGACCTGCGTTATCCCGAAGTCGTCGAGGAAGTGGCGATACTCCCCGATAATTTCGACGACCTTGTCGATGCCTTGCCGTTGCATGACGCCGTCGCGCACGTATGACGCAAGCCCGACGGTATGTTTCCTTTTCATGAGCATTTCGACGCGGTCGCCGTCAATGTCGTAAACCGCCATGCGAATTGTATTTGAGCCCACGTCAATCATCGCGTAGAGCATTGCGCCCACCTCCTGCCGAAAAGTTATTCTGTCAACGCCAAAAATTTCCTGCCGTCGATTTAAATTCGGCGGTCGTCGCGCCGTCCGAAGCGTTTCAATTCAATGTTGGTTATTGAATCTACTTTTCTTTCGGCGGCGAAAGAAAAGTAGCAAAAGAAAGCCGGCCGCCTACGAAAACGTCATGTTTTCTAACGGCGGCGGTCGAGGGCGCGCGTCCATGCGCGCCCCTTTGCTCGTCAATCAACTTTCGATGTCGTGCGGAGATTTGCTGATTATGTTGCCGTCGCGGTCGCGGTAGACGACCTTGGCAATGCGTGCGTTGATTATCATGCGGCGACACAATTTGCACGGCTCGCCCGAAGCGTTAGTTCCGTCCGCGCAGTTGACGCCTGCAATGTAAATCGTCGCGCCCGCCATCTTTTCGGGGTCGGCGTTGATGATTGCATTTTGTTCGGCGTGCACGGCAACGCAAAGTTCGTAACGTTCGCCCTTGGGCACGTGCAGACGTTCGCGCTCACAAATGCCGCTGTCAATGCAGTTGGTCTCGCCACGCGGCGCGCCGTTGTAGCCCGTGCTGACGATGATTTTGTCGCGAACGATTATCGCACCGTAGCGGCGGCGCAGGCACGTGGCACGTTTGCCGACTTCGCGGGCAATGTTCAAAAAATATTCGTCCCAATCGGGACGCGTGGTTATTTGATTCATGTTGTCATCTCCAAAAATCTGCGCACCAAAATTTCCGCGACAATCGCGTCGACGGGTTCGGGCGGGACTTGCATTGACGTTGGCAACAGCCGTCGCCAACCGTGCGGCGGATTTTTTTTCCAGTAAAGTCGGCGCGCCTCCTCGGTCGTATGTTTTTCGTCGACGATTCGCATGCTCAAGCCTGCCGCAGAAATTTTTTGTGCCGCCGCCTTATGCGTGGTGCCGTCGCCCAAAATTACAAGCTCAACCGCGAATTCCGCCGCCAAAGTTTTCAGCACGTCGTCGAGTTCGTCAGTCGGTATCACGCGCTGAAATTTTATGTCGCCCGCCGCGTCGAGCACTGCCACGCCGCATTTGTCGCGCCCGGGGTCAATTCCGATGAACAATTAATTCACCGCCTTGTGAGTGATGTCGCCGCCGA
Source organism: Quinella sp. 1Q7 (assembly GCA_015206805.1). Lineage (GTDB taxonomy): Bacteria > Bacillota > Negativicutes > Selenomonadales > Selenomonadaceae > Quinella. The sequence continues at coordinate 3,326 of JADEZP010000065.1, forward strand.
AAATTTTTCCCGCCGCCGCTGAAACGTTGGGGAGCGTGACGACTTGCGGCAGTCGCAACGTCGCGGGGAACACCCATTGGATGCAACGTCACGTTGCCGCCTTGACTTTGATGTTGAGCCGCAAAGGTCCCTGCGAATACGTTTCGTCGCGGGCAGTCGCCGTCAGCTCAACGGTGCCTTTCGCGTCAATCAGCGCGTCCAAAACCTCGTAAAGTTGCGTGCCTTCCATGCGCCCGACGCTGCCCGTGAGCGGGTCGCTCAAAACGCCCTTGTCGACGGCAATGCTGTTTATCTCCGTCAAAAAGTCCTGCAGAATCAATTCGGGCGCGTCGTCGCCGCCAAGTTTGTACGTCTTGACGAGAATTTGTTCGCCCTTGCGGAAGATTTGATGATTCGGATAAACCTCCAGCTTCGCACGAACGGGCTCGCCGCGCACTAAATTTCCGGCTGCCGAAATTCGCAAAACCATGTCGCGTTCGCTCGACTCGATTTCGCCGAGGACGCGTTGCAATTCGGGCTGATAAATCCAAACGGAATTGTCTTCGTTGCCGCCGAAACGTTCAATCAAACTTTGCGTGGCGCGGTCGGCAATGGATTGGATGTCGGCGGAAATTTCGTCGCCGTTGCGTCCGCCGCGAATGATGCCGCTTGCCAAAACTTCGCCCGCACGCAACGTGATGTCGCCTTCGCGAATGGCAATGATACCTTCGCGCAGTCGCTGATTGCGTTGCTCAAGCTCGGTGTTGTCGGCGTTGAGTTTGTCGTTGTCGGTGGTCAATCGTTCGTTGTCGGCGGTCAGCGTGACGTTGAAGTCGGCAAGCTTTTTGTTGTCGGACTCAAGCGCGGCGTTTGTGCCGGAAAGATTTTCATTTTGCGCGGTGAGTTCGGCGTTTGTCGACTCAAGCTGTTGGTTGCCGGCTTTGAGACGGTCGCTTTCCGCGCGAAGTTCTTCCTGCTCGTTACGCAAAGTTTCCTGCTCGTCCTTGAGTGCGGCAATTTCGATTTTGGAGGCGCGTAAATTTTCGTTCGCCTGCTCGAATTCGGTTTGCGCCTTGAAAAGATTTTCGGTCGTGGCGTCGAGTTCGGCAATGGTTGCGTTCATTGTGGCGCGCAGTTCGTCCATGCCGAAAAGTGCCGTGCGAACGTTCTGGGAAATGAGTGCCATAAATCCGATTGACAGCGCGGTTATCAAACTGCCCGTCAGCACCGTCACGATCATTGACGTATGGCGCGGTCGCAGTCCGAAGATTGACAGACGTTTTTTGCCGACTTTCGTGCCGAGCTTGTCGCCGATGAAGGCAATCGCGCCGCCCGTAACAATCATGACCAAAATTAAATATATTCCTTCCAAGCAATCAGCTCCTTTCGGCGTAAGTCGCCGCACACATCACGGGCAAAACCAACAGCGTCAGCACCGTGGCGACGAACAATCCGCCCGCAATCGCAACCGCCATCGGTCCCCAAAAAATACTGCGCATTAGCGGCAACATGCCCAAAATCGCCGCCGCCGCCGTCAACATAATCGGTCGGAAGCGCAACACTGCCGAATCGATTATCGCGTCGTGAAGTGCCTCGCCCGCCGCGCAATGTTGCTGTATCTGGTCGATTAAGATGACCGAATTGCGAATTATCATTCCAGATAACGCAATGACGCCCAACTCCGCCACGAAGCCCAGCGGTCGCGACAGAATCACCAGCGCGAATATCACGCCGATTAAGCCGAGCGGTGCCGTCAACAGCGTCAAAAGCATTGCCTTCGCGTCGCCGAGTTGCAACATCAACAGCGTCACAATCACGAGCGCGACAATCGGCAACATTGCGGCAAGATGATTCGTTGACTTCGCGGACTGTTCAAAGTCGCCGCCCGCCTCAATCGAATATCCGAGCGGCAAATTTTCGCGCAGGTCAGCCGTCGCGTCAAGGGCGCGTTTCGTGGCGTCGTTCGCCGTGCCCGATAAAATGTTCGCCTGCACCGTGACGGTCGGCTTGAGGTTGCGGCGATTGATTAAGCCGAACTCCGCGCCGTAAGAAATTTTCGCAACCTGCTCCAGCGGCACATAACCCGCCGCGCCGAGGTATATCGGCAAATTTTTCAGCGCGGCAAGATTATTTCTGTCGGCGGCGGCAAGTCGCAAATCAATGTCAATCGTCCTGTCGCCCGTGTAAAATTCCGCAACCTTCGCGCCCGTAATTTCGGTGTACAGCATGGACTTGACGGCTTGAGCCGTGACGCCGAGCGCGCGTAATTTATTGTGGTCGAGGTCGATACGCACAACTTTGGACTTTTCGTTCCAGTCAAGATTTATGTTCGTGACGTTCGGATTTTGCGCGACGCGGTCAGCAACCTGCGCGGCGAGGTCGTGAACTTTGTCGACATCGGTGCCCGAAACGCGCAACATAATCGGATAATCGGCGGGCGGTCCCGTCTGTATGAGCTGAATATTCGCGCGGACGTTCGGAAAATTTTCGGCAAGCTCCGCGCGGATTTTGGCGATAAGCGCGTCGCGATTGTCAGATTTCGCAGTGACGACGAACTTTGCGCAGTTATCGGCGGCAGTTTTCGGCGCGATTGTCAGCACGAAACGCGGCGTGTCTCGCCCGACATAACAGGCGAAATTTTTCAGATTGTCGCGCTCCGTGTCGAGGAACTTCGCGAATCGGTCAGCTTCGGCACGCGTCGCCGCGATTGACGAGCCTTCGGGCAACGTGAACTTAATCAAAATTTCGGGACGAATCGACGGCGGGAAGAACTCCATTTGCACCGCACCCGCCGCAAAAATCGTCGCGCCCAATGCCGCAATCGTCCCGCTCAACACGAGAATTTTGTTGTACAAAAAAATTTCCAGCGTGCGGCGAAAAATCCTGTAAAACCTGCCGCCGTAAAGCTCACCGTCCGCAACTTTGCCGACCTTGATTATGTACGTCCCGAACAGCGGCGCAACCATAACCGAAACAATCCAGCTCAAAATCAGCGCGATACTTACGACCCAAAACATATCACAGCAGAATTCGCTTGCAATGCCCTTGGCGAACGCGACCGGAATAAAGCCCGCGCAGGTTATCAGCGTGCCCGTCAGCATCGGCTTTGCAGTGACGTTGAACGCGTGGCACGCCGCGTCGAATTTCGATAAGCCGCGCTCAAGTTGCACGCTCATCATTTCGACGGCAATCATCGCGTCATCAACGAGCAGTCCCAGCGCGATTATCAGCGAGCCGAGTGAAACTTTGTGCAGGTCAATTCCGAGCGCGAACATAAAACAAAACGTTCCCGCCAGCACCAGCGGAATACAGCCCGCCACGACAAGTCCCGTCCGCACGCCCAGACTTGCAAAACTCACGGCGAGCACAATAACAATCGCAAGTATGAGCGTTTCGACGAAGTCGCCGATTGATTCGCGGACAACTTCGGGCTGGTCGGACACTTGAGCTATTTCCAATCCCAGCGGCAGTTCAGCTTGAATCGCGGCAACAATTTCGTCGAGGTCGTCGCCGAGTTGCAGGATATTTCCGCCGTTTTCCATTGCGACGGCAATTCCGACTGCGGGCGAGCCGTTGAAGGTCATCAGCGGTTCGGGCGGGTCAACAAATCGTCGCTCAACCGCCGCAATATCCGCCAGCCGAAAGACTTTGCCGCCCGCGTTAATCGGCAGGTTGCGTATCGCGTCCACGTCGTCGAAAGTGCCCGTCACGCGCAGATAAACGTTGTCGCTTGAAGTGTCGACCTTGCCCGACGGCGTCATTGCGTTTTGCGCGGCGAGTGTGTCGGAAATTGTCTGCGGGCTTATGCCGAGCTCCGCAAGTTTCGTCAGCGCGATTTCAACGTAAACGACCTCCGATTGCACGCCGATAAGTTCAATTTTTTTCACGTCGTTGACGGCAAGCAACAGGCGACGAATGTCTTCCGCGTGGCGGCGAAGTTCCTCGTAAGTGAAGCCGTCGCCGGTCAGCGCGTAAATTGAGCCGTAAACTTCGTCGTAGGTGTCGTTGAAATACGGACCGATAACGCCGCTTGGCAAGTCGGTTATGTCTCCGCAGTAGTTGCGAACGTCGCGCCACGTCGGGCGAATCGCGGCGGTTGCAAGCGTGTCGTCCAGCTGAACGTAAATGACGGTTTGCCCCGCACGAGTTTCACTGCGCAGGTTGTCGAGTCCGGGGATATCCTGCAATTTTTTTTCGAGCTTGTCGGTAACTTGGCGTTGCATTTCGTCGGCAGTCGCGCCGGGCCAATACGCGGCAACAATCATTTCGCGCACGACGAACGCGGGATCTTCCATGCGTCCGAGCCTGAAGTAGGCAAACACTCCGCCGACGAACGCCACGATTATAAAATACCACACCAGCGTTTTATGTTTGAGCGAAACTTCCGTAAGATTGCGCACGTCAATCACCGACCCTTACGGATTGTCCGTCGCGCAACTTGTGCACGCCCGCGACGACAACGGTATCGCCCGACTTGAGCCCGCGCACGCGAACATTGTTGCCGTCGAAGTCAACGACCTCAACACTGCGCAACGAAACTTTTCCGCCGTCGACAAGCCAAACCTGCGCGGCGTCGCCCGTCTGATAAATCGCGCTCAACGGCAGGACAATCGCGGCGGAAGAATTTTCGGTCATTGCAACGTTGGCGGTCATGCCGAGCTGAACGTTTCGGACATCGGGCAGGGAAATTTTCACGGCGAACGTCCGAGACGCGGCGTCAGCCATCGGTGAAATTTCGCGGACAGTTCCCGTGACTTCGTCGCCCGTCGCCCAAAAACTTATCGTCACGCGTCGACCGACTTGCACGGCGGAAATTTTGTTTTCGGGAATGTCGGCGACGACTTCAAGCTCCGCAGTCTGCACGAGCGTCAAAACGATTTGTCCCGCCGCGACGACCTGCCCGACCTCCGCCGCGACGTTCGAGATGACCCCGTCGGCATTTGCAGTCAGCGTCGTGTATTCGAGCGCGTTTTGAGTTTGTTGAGCCTGCGCGACTGCGGCGTCGTAAGCGGCAAGTGCGGCGTCGTATTGCGTGCGATATTGCTCAAGCACCATTGCGGCGACCGCCTCCGACTTGAAAAGTTCCGTGTATCTGTCGAGATTCGATTTGGCGAGTTTCAGTTGAGCCTGCGCCGACGCGACTTGAGCCTGTGCACTGCGCGACTGCTCCGCAATGTCTTTCGGGTCGAGCGTCATCAAAACATCGCCCGCTTGAACGCGTGAGCCCGTCTGCACGGCGCGGGATATGATTTTTCCGCCGACTTGGAACGACAAATTTGTTTCGTAACGACCGCGCACGACGCCCGCGTAATTTTCCTCCGACGCGGCATTTGTCGACGTGACCTGCTGAACTTTCACGACGGGCGGTTTCGGCGGAACGACTTCTTTGCCGCAACCGACGACCGTCAAGCTAACGACGAGCACTCCCGCCAAAAAAGTCTTGCGCAACGAATTCACCACCGGAAAATTTTTTCGGCATTATATCATTGCGGCAACGCGTTTGTACACAAAAAAATCGACCGCCGTTTACAGCAGCCGACTTCACGCGAATCCGAACGTCTCAATCCGAATCAGCCGCCTTGCCCTTGAATTGCGGCGGATATTTTCGGCAACTGACCTTGCGCGAATCCGAACGTCTCAATCCGAATCAGCCGCTTTGCCCTTGAATTGCGGCGGATATTTTCGGCAACTGACCTTGCGCGAATCCGAACGTCTCAATCCAAATCGGACGCCTTGCCCTTGAATTGCGGCGGACGTTTCTCAAGGAACGAGTTAATGCCCTCCTTGTAATCGTCGCTTTTGTAAACGCGGGCTCGGTAAGCGTTGATGCGCTCAAAATTTTCCGCGCTTATGACGGTCGAGGCGCGGCTCAAAATGCGGAATTGCCGCTTAATGGCACTGACTGACAATGCGCTGTTTCGACGGAGCGGCGCAAGAAATTGCGTCTCCAAAACATTTTCGAGGTCGTCGAGTTCAGCCACGCGATTAATCAGCCCGACGTTAAGCGCGTCGTCGGCGGTGATTGGCGTGCCGAGGAAAAACATTTCGCGCGCCTTGTTCATGCCGAGCTGATTGATGAAGTGCATAATTCCCGACGCGTTGTACGGAATGCCAATCTTGGCGGGCGTTATGGCGAAGGTCGCGTTCTTCGAGCTGACAATCATATCGCACGACAAGCACAGGTCGCACGCGCCGCCCCAAACAGTTCCGCTCACGCAGGCGATAACGGGAATCGGCGTATCCTGCACCTTGCGGAGCAAACGTTCCATCGGCACTTGAAACGACAGCGGGTCGGAGCCGTCCTGCGGCAATTCGCGGATGTCGTGACCGGCACTCCACACGCCGCGATTGACCTGCGCCCTAATGACAATGCCGACACATTCGGAGTCGCAACCCTGCTTGAGCGCGTCAATCAAATCGTGGCACATTTCCTCGCTAAGGCAGTTGAAGTGCTTGCCGTTTTGCATTTCCACGTAACAAATCCGATCCTTGATAACAACATCAACCAACATAAAAAATTCCTCCTCACAAAAAAATCGGCAAGCCCGCGAGCTCACCGAATCGGTTGCGTTCGTGTCGAAAATTTTAATCGTCCCGCCACGCCGTCAAGCCGAGGTGCACGACGTATTCTTTGGCGCACTCGTAATAATGCATGGCGGACGCGCTCAACGCGGCAATTTCGTCGTCACGCAGGGCGCGCATAATTTTGGCGGGATTGCCGAAGACCAGCGAATTGTTCGGAATTTTTTTGTACTGCGTGATGACGGTGCCCGCGCCGATTATGCAGTTGTTGCCGATTTCCGAGTAGCCGAGAATTATCGAGCCCATGCCGATTAAGCAGTCGTTGCCGATTTTGCGGCAGTGGATTATGGCGTTGTGCCCGATTGTGACGTAGTTGCCGATTTCCGTCGGCGTGTCGCCCATGACGTGCACCGTGCAGTTGTCTTGAATGTTGGTGTAACAGCCGATTCTCACGGGTTGGAAGTCGCCGCGAACAGTGACGCCGAACCAAACACTTGAGCCCGCGCCGATTTCCACTTCGCCGACGACGGAGGCACTTGGCGCGACAAAAACATCGTGCGCAATTTTTGGCTCCTTGCCCTTGTACGGCAGGATAATTGCATCCATAATATCAATCCTTTCGCGATTTAAGTTTGCAACCGTTTCAATTCCGCTTCAAGTTGTGCAATGCGTGCTTGAGCCTGCGCGGCAAATTGATTGAACTTCTGCCTGTCGTTGAAATTGATTCTGTATTGCGTGTTGAGCGCGGTCGCCAGCGCGGGGATAAGCACGTCGTGTTCGCCGAATTTGTCGCCGTACTCCCGCTTAATCGCCGCGTAAATGTCTGCGGGCGTGACGTACTGACTTGCCCGAAAAATCGCGTTGAAATTTTGTTCGGCACGCACAAAAAATTTTTCGCGTAAAAAATCAATCCGAACGTCCAAATGTCGTCTTCGGAAGGTCGGCACGGCGGGAACGAAATTTTGTTTTCGACGAGCAACCTGCGCCGAACGAAATTATTCCACGGCGGCATGTTGTATCTGCCTTGAGCAATTCGTCGGATTCTTTCGGGCAACGCGTCGGGCTCAAACGTCGGCGCGCTCACCGCCATCGGATAATCGGCGGGTGTGACGGTTTTCAGGTCGTCGGCGGCGATATAACGCCCGTCCAAGTAAACAACATCGGCGTCGAATTTTTTTGCGAGCGTGTACATTTCCTCAAGCGCAGTCTTCGTGACGAGATCATCGTTGTCCATAAAGTAAACATATTCGCCGCACGAAAGCATCAAACCGCGATTGCGCGGAAACGAACTTGACCGGAATTTTCTTCCATGTGAGCAAGCGTCAATCGCCCGCCGAAACGCTCAACAAAACTTTCGACGACGGCACAGCTTGAATCGGTGGAGCAATCGTCGACGATTATGACCTCAAAATTTTGGAACGTCTGCGCAAGCAAGCTGTTCAAACAGTCGGCAACGTAACGTTCGGCGTTGTACAGCGGAATTATCACGGAAATTGCCGGGTAAAGCTGAAATGTCGGCATGAATCAAAACCCCTTCGAGTAAATCGCTTTGAATCGACGGATTCTTTCGGCGCGAATCCAATCGCCGACAGCTTTGCCGCTAAGTTCGGGCGGCGCGGAATTGCCGCCGATTTTCAACAGCTCGTCGATAATTTCCTGCGCGTGTTCAAGATACTGGGGCAGTCCGCCGTTGTCAATGCGGATTATGTCGCAGAAGTCCGCCACGCCGATTTTCTCGACGTGCAAACTCAACAGCAGGTCGACGATTTTTCCAACCCGCGTCAAATTCGGCGCGCGCATATGTTCACGAATGACGAACGTTGCCGCCTTGTACCAGTCGGTCGGGAGTGTCATGCGGCGATTAATTTTGCGCAAGACTTCAAGCCCGCGTCGTTCGTGCAGGTAATGGTGCGGGAGCATTTCGGGCGGCGTGGTACCTTTGCCGATGTCGTGTACCAATGCCGAGAATCGGACGTGCGGCTTCGCATTGACGGCAGCAACCGCGTCGACAATCTTAAGCGTGTGTTCGTAGGCGTCGCCTTCCGGGTGGAACGTCGTCGGCTGAATTTTCCCGCGCAGGTCGTTAATTTCGGGGAAGGTCACGTCAAGCAAATTCGCCCGCGCCAAACTCCTGAAGAACGTCGACGGCTTATCGGTCTTGAGCGCAGTCTCCAGCTCGTGGAAAATTCTTTCGGTCGGCTCGGCGGCAAGTTCCTCGCGACAACTGCGCATTGCCTCAATCGTGTCGTCGCTGATGTCGAAGTTGAATTGAGCCGCTTGACGCGCCGCACGCAGTGCCCGAACGGGGTCGTCGGTGAAATGTTCGCTGACGGCTCGAATTTTTTTGTTGAGCACGTCGTCGCGTCCGCCGAACGGGTCGACAAGTTCGCCGCTCAAAAGCTCAATCGCCATTGCGTTAATCGTCGTGTCGCGTCGGTAAAGGTCCTGTTCAATCGTCACGTCGGGCGCGAAAAGAATTTCAAAGCCGCGATAGCCCGTGCCGACCTTGCGCTCCGTGCGTGCGAAGGCGACTTCACAGCGGGCACCGTCAATTTCGACGGAATACACGGGGAACGATTTGCCGAACTTTGTGGCGTTCGGGAAGGCGGCGGCAAAATTTTTCTGCGCAATGCCCGTGACGCAATAATCCCTGTCGTGCGCACAAATGCCGCGAAATTTATCACGAACCGCGCCGCCGACAAGATACGCCCGTCCGCCGAGCTCATGAATTTTTTTCGCAAAGTCAAATTCAGTCATGGTGAATCCTCAATGACGGCGCGCCAAAATTTAATTGCGGGAGAATTGGTCGCGCAAGATGACATCGTGACTGCCGCCCTCAACAATGCTGACCGACGACACCAAAGTTATCTTCGCCTTGTCGCGCAGTTCACGCAGATTGAGTGCGCCGCAGTTGCACATTGTCGAACGAATTTTGGCAAGCGTGCTGTCCATATTGTCCTTGAGCGAGCCGGCGTAAGGCACGTAAGAATCAACGCCCTCCTCGAACGAAAGTTTCTTGTCGCCGCCGAGATCGTAGCGTTGCCAATTACGTGCGCGGTTGGAGCCTTCGCCCCAATATTCCTTGTAGTAGGTGCCGTTAATGCGAATTTTATCCGTCGGACTTTCGTCAAAGCGCGAAAAATATCTGCCGAGCATCAGAAAATCCGCGCCCATTGCAAGCGCAAGCGTCATGTGATAATCGTGGACGATGCCGCCGTCGGAACAAACGGGAATGTAAACGCCCGTCTCGTTGAAGTATTCGTCGCGTGCACGGCAAACGTCGATAACCGCCGTCGCCTGTCCGCGACCGATGCCCTTAGTTTCGCGGGTTATGCAGATTGAGCCGCCGCCGATACCGACCTTGACGAAATCCGCGCCCGCGTCCGCCAAAAATCTGAAGCCGTCCGCGTCGACGACATTGCCCGCTCCGACTTTGACATCGTTGCCGAATTTTTTGTGGATGTATTCAAGCGTAATCTTCTGCCACTCGCTGAAGCCTTCGGACGAATCGATACACAACACATCCGCGCCGGCTTTGAGCAATGCGGGGACGCGTTCGGCATAATCGCGCGTATTTATGCCCGCGCCGACAATGTAGCGTTTCTTGCGGTCAATCAGCTCAAGCGGATTGGTTTTGTTATCGGTGTAGTCTTTGCGGAAGACCATGTAGCGCAGACGTTGCTTTTTGTCGACGAGCGGCAACATATTGAGCTTGTGCTCCCAAAGCAAATCGTTAGCCTTGGGAAGCGTCGTCGTATCGGCGTCGGCGTAAATCAGCTTGTCGAACGGCGTCATGAACGTTTGAACTTGTTCGTCGCCCGTCATGCGCGTGATACGGTAGTCGCGGCTTGTGACAATGCCCAAAAGTTTGCCCGTCGGTTTACCGTCGTCGGTGACCGCCATAGTCGAATGCCCCGTAACTTTAAGCAGGTCGAGCATTTCGCGCAGTGTCGTCGTCGGCTTGAGATTGGAGTCGCTTGAGACGAAGCCCGACTTGTAATTTTTCACGCGGGCAACCATTTCAGCTTGCGCCTTAATCGGTTGCGAGCCGAAGATGAACGAAACGCCGCCTTCCTTAGCGAGCGCGATTGCCATTGTGTCGTTGGAGACCGACTGCATAATCGCCGAGGTCATCGGGATGTTCATCATCAGCTTGCAGTTTTCGCCGCGCCGAAATTTTATCAGCGGCGTGCTCAAGTCGACGTTTGCGGGGATGCAGTTTGTGGACGAGTAGCCCGGCACGAGCAAATACTCTCCGAAAGTGTGTGACGGTTCCTGATAATAAAAAGCCAATTCAATCCCTCCCGAAAAAATTTTGGCGATTAACACGTTAATGCTTGTCGCGGCAGAAAAAATTTCAATCAGTATACGTAAGACTTGCGGCGGCGTCAACGTGATTTAAGCCAAAAAAAAATTCCTTCCCGCAGGAAGGTTGTTTTTCAAGTCTGCGGCAAACAATTATTTCGCGTCGCCGTGCGATTGTACAGCTAAAAATTTGTAAGTATCAGCGTTGCCCACTCATGAAGTCGCGGAGTTTGTCGCCGAGCAAATTGAACGTCGCGACAGTTATGAAAATCGCCGTCCCGGGCGCGAGAATTACCCACGGCGCGATTTGCAACATCGACCGCCCGTTATTCATCATTGCGCCCCATTCGGCGGTTGGCGGCATTTTATATTGCCCGCGCAGAATTTTCAGCGTTGCCCGCTCATGAAGTCGCGGAGTTTGTCGCC
>JADEZP010000066.1 GCA_015206805.1 Quinella sp. 1Q7
GGAAATTTTATGGCAAACGAACACATCGGATTGGTTGCGGGCGACAGCTGGCTTGAGCCCTACGAAGAGGCGATACGCGGTCGGCACGAGCACGCGCTTTGGAAAATCGGCGAACTCACTCAACACGGCAAACGCACCTTGTCGGACTTCGCGGACGGGCATTTGTATTTCGGACTGCACCGCACGGCGGACGGCTGGATTTTCCGCGAATGGGCTCCGCACGCCGTCGCGATTTATCTTGTCGGCGAATTCAACGATTGGCAGGAGACCGAGGCTTATCGTTGCAAACAGCTTGACGGCGGCAACTGGGAACTCAAACTTCCTGCGGACGCGCTCAAGCACGGTCAGCTTTACAAAATGCATGTGCGCTGGGATAACGGCTCCGGCGAACGCATTCCCGCGTGGTGTCAGCGCGTCGTGCAGGACGATAAGACAAAAATTTTCAGCGCGCAGGTTTGGGACAGCAACTACACGTGGCACGACGACGGCTTCAAAATCCAAAAGCATCCGCTGTTTATTTACGAATGTCACGTCGGCATGTCGCAGGACGCCGAGAAAGTCGGCACGTACACCGAATTCAAGGACAACGTCCTGCCGCGCGTCAAGAAGGCGGGCTACACGGCGATTCAAGTTATGGCGATTCAGGAGCACCCGTATTACGGCAGCTTCGGCTATCACGTCAGCAGCTTTTTCGCGCCGAGCAGTCGTTGCGGCACGCCAGACGAGCTCAAGGCAATGATTGACGCCGCGCATCAAATGGGCATTGCCGTCATTATGGACATCGTGCACAGTCACGCCGTCAAGAACGAGGTCGAAGGTCTCGGCAACCTTGCGGGCGACCCGAATCAATTTTTCTACGAGGGCGACCGTCACGAACACCCCGCTTGGGACAGCCTCTGCTTCGATTACGGCAAGGACGACGTGTTGCATTTCCTGTTGAGCAACTGCAAATATTGGTTGCAGGAATATCACTTCGACGGCTTCCGCTTCGACGGCGTGACTTCAATGCTTTACTACAGCCACGGACTGGGCGAGGCGTTCACGAGCTACGGCGATTACTTCAACGGTCATCAAGACGACAACGCGATTTGCTATCTCATGCTGGCGAACAAGCTGATTCACGAGGTCAAACCCGACGCAATTACAATCGCCGAGGATGTCAGCGGTATGCCCGGACTTGCCGCGAAATTCGAGGACGGCGGCTTCGGCTTCGACTATCGCCTTGCAATGAACGTTCCCGACTACTGGATTAAGACCATCAAGGAGCTCAAGGACGAAGACTGGAAACCGTCGTCGATTTTCTGGGAGCTGACCAATCGCCGCGCAGGTGAGAAAACCGTTTCCTACGCCGAAAGTCACGACCAAGCACTTGTCGGCGACAAAACGATTATCTTCCGCCTGATTGATGCCGATATGTATTGGCACTTCCGCAAGGGCGACGAAAATGCCGTGGCGACGCGCGGCATTGCCCTGCACAAGCTGATTCGGCTCGTCACGGCGTCGACGATTAACGGCGGCTACTTGAACTTCATGGGCAACGAATTCGGACATCCCGAATGGATCGACTTCCCGCGCGAAGGCAACGGCTGGAGTTACAAATACGCGCAACGTCAATGGCACCTGCTCGACGACAAAACGCTGTGCTATCATTGGCTGGGCGACTTTGACCGCGCAATGCTTGAGACGATTAAGAGTGAGCCGAACTTTGAGCAACTGCCCGTCGTTGAAATTTGGCACGACGACGGAGACCAAGTCCTTGCTTACATGCGCGGCAAACTGGTTTTCGTGTTCAACTTCAGCCCGACGACGTCTTACACGGGCTACGGCTTCCTTGTGCCGAAGGGCAAATACAAAGTCGTGCTCAACAGCGACAATCCCGACTTCGGCGGCTTCGGCTTGACGGACGACAGCATAACGCACATCACGAATTACGACCCGCTTTACGACGAGGATCGCAAAGGCTGGCTCAAGCTGTACATTCCCGCCCGCAGCGGCGTTGTCTTGCGCAAGCAATGAGGAATTAGGAATTAGGAATGAGGAATGGTTATGGCAGGTATCGAATACTACAACGAACTCGCTCAACGGGCGACGACCGACGAAGAGGCGTTCGAGGAGCTGTACGAACATTTTTTCCCGCGTGTGTACAATTTTATCTACGCACGGCTGAAAAATTCTGTGGACGCCGACGACGTGGTAAGTATCACCTTCATGAAGATGAACGAGAACTTGGAGAGTTACGATCCTGCCAAAGCCGCCTTTTCGACGTGGCTGTTCAGAATTGCAAGCAACGCGATAATCGACCATACGCGCCACGTCGACCGCAATCAAGAGACCGAATGGGACGAATTTTTTGACCCCGCCGCGCCCGCCTACGAAGAGCCCGAAGCGCGTATGATGTCTTCCGAGACGAGCCGCGAACTTTTGCTGGCGTTGGACAAGCTCAACGAGCGCGAACGCCGAATCATCGAACTGCGCTTTTGGGGCGACATGGACACGCGCTCAATCGCCGACGTTTTGCACATGAAGGAGGGCAACGTCCGCGTCACACTGCACCGCACGCTTGCCAAGCTCAAAAATATTTTGGGCGACAGCGACCTTGCCGACACCTAATGCCGCTTTAAGCAAGGCGTGCTACATTTCGGTCAAAGGAGCGTGATTGAAATGTTGCCAAAAATTTTCGCGACGATTGCGGCGATGTTGATGATGTTTGCAAGCGCGACGGTTCATGCCGCGCCAATGGCAATTGATTTTGTCGAGGGCGTCGATTGGCGGCAAAATGTTGTTACAGCAGTCGGAAACGGTCTTGTCCCGCCGAGCGCCGTAAATCGCGTGCAGGCAGAAAAATTTTCCGAGAGCGCGGCACGTGTCGACGCTTACCGCAAGTTGGCGGAATTTAGCAACGGTGTGCGCGTTGAAGGCGACTTGACGATTGGGCGAATGTCCGCCGAACAAGATCGCGTGCAAGTTCGCGTCGCGGCGACCGTCAAAGGTGCCAAGATTGTCAGCCAAAATTTTTCGGACGACGGCAGTTGCCGCATGATTATGCAAGTGCCGCTGTTCGGCGTGAACTCATTGGCGGGCGCAGTCTTCGAGCCGACAGCTTACACGCCGGAGCCCTTCCCGAATCCGATAGCGGGCGTCGCGCCGTCAATTATCCGCTACAGCTCAACGACGCCGCTTGCACGCAGATTGGAGCTCACGGCGCAAAATTCATATCCGACGCAAGAAACGTTCACTCCCGCGCAAAACGATAAACCGCCGCTGTCACGCGTATCAACGGCGGTAATGGGCGCAAGCACTCAACCGCAGAAAAAATCCGTCAAAGATTACGCCGACCAAGCTCAAGGCGACTTCACGGGCTTAATCGTCGACTGTCGAGGCTTGAGCCTTCAGCCCGTCATGAGCCCCGTCATATTCAACACAAACGGCACGAAAATTTTCGGGCACAAAAACATCGACCCCGACAAAGTTGCCGCGCAGGGAATGGTCAACTACGCCAAGAGCCTCGACGACGCCTCACGCGCGGGAAATAATCCGCTCGTCGTCAAGGCGGTCAAGCTCGAAAACTTCAACAGCTGCCCCGTATTGAGCCTTGCCGACTCCAACCGCGTGCTGATTGAAAACTACGCCACGAAATTTTTAAACGACCTGAAGGTCGTCTTTCTGTTCGATTAAGGAGATGCAATTTATTTTGAGCATGGAATTTATCAAGATGATCTCTTACCTGCACGACGAACGATTCAACGCGCACCTTGCAAAGCTCGCGCAAAATCGGACGCCGTGCGGGATTTTTTTTGATTTTGAGCTGATACCTGCCGACG
Organism: Quinella sp. 1Q7; assembly: GCA_015206805.1. Lineage (GTDB taxonomy): Bacteria > Bacillota > Negativicutes > Selenomonadales > Selenomonadaceae > Quinella. The sequence goes on from JADEZP010000066.1 coordinate 3,822, forward strand.
CGGCGCAAAAAGTTCAAGTCCTGCAAAACTTACCGCTGAACGTTACGTGCGCCATCGTCCTTGCCGACGTGCAAGCCGCCGCACTTCAACCGCTGGTCAATGTGCCCGTCATAACGCTGGAGGATTTTCCGCGCTTCGGTGAAGAAAATTTTCCCGTCAAACCGCAGAAAGTTTTCATGTCGGAATTCGCATTATTCGCGCCGTATTTTGAACGCCACGGAATCGAAGTGCTCGCGCCGTCTTACATTGAAAGTCAAAGCACGGTTTTTGCGTTCATGATGCGAAACTTGCCCGCGCTCTATTCGGTCTACGAAATGCTCGGCGACGACGAATCCAAAAAAGTTTTCTGCGCGGCGATTAAAGGTCGACTGTCGGGCAAACTTCGCGATTATCGTTACGCGACGGAGCCGCAATATTTTTTGGAGGGCTTCTTGCCGAACGCGGGCGACATTGCCGTTGACGGCGGTGCTTACGACGGCGCGACAGCCGTTGCCTTTGCCGGGCGCGGCGCAAAAGTTTACGCCTTCGAAATGGACGCGAACAACTTCCAAAATTGTCAACGCCGCATTGCCGAACACGCCGACTTGAACATCACGCTTGAAAACCTCGGCTTGAGTGACAGGTCAAGCGTAGAACATTATGACGCGCTCGGCACGGGCAGTCGCAAAAATTCTGATGGCGCGTTCACGGCGCAATTCGTCGACCTCGACAGCTACGTTGCGCAAAAAAATTTGCCCCGCGTCGATTACATCAAGCTCGACATTGAGGGCGCGGAACTCGACATGTTGCACGGCGCGGCGCAGACGATTAAACGTTTCAAGCCGAAAATGGCGGTCAGTGCCTACCACAAGCCCGAAGATTTGTGGACGCTCCCGCTGTACATAAAATCCCTGCGCCCCGACTACGAATTTGAATTCCGCCACTATAAAATCGATGGCACGGATTATACTTTGAACGACGCGGCGCGCGCCATCATGAAGTATTTCGACTGCAGTTGGCTCATTTCTACCCCGTGGGAAATGGTTTTGTACTGCAGATAAAAAAATCAGCCGCTCCCGAAAATTGAGAGCGGCTTTTATGTTGCGCGTGAAGTTTCAGCGGCGGAGTTTCTTGACTTCGTCCATAAGGTATTCGTTTTTAATTTTGATGTAAGTGCCCTTCATGCCGAGCGATTTGGATTCGATGACGCCCGCCGATTCAAACTTGCGCAGGGCGTTGACGATGACCGAACGCGTGATACCGACGCGATCCGCAATCTTGGAGGCGACGAGCAAGCCTTCGTTGCCGTTGAGTTCGCCGAGGATATTGACGGCGGCTTCGGCTTCGGAATAGCTCAAGGTCGCCAGCGCAATTTGAACGGTCGCCTTCTTGCGAGCTTCCTGTTCGATTTTGTCGGAAAGGTCGCGCAAAATTTCCATGCCCGCAACCGTCGCGCCGTATTCCGCCAAAAGCAAATCGTCGTCCGTGAAATCTTCTTCGCGCCGCCCGATAATCAACGTGCCGATTCTGCGCCCGACGCCGTAAATCGGGACGATTGTGAAAAATTTTCCGCTGACGGGCAAACCGGTTTTGTCGTCGAAATACGGTTCGGGATTCGCCTGCGTTTCGTAAAAGTGATTGAGCCAGCGGCTATACGGTGCGGGAAATTTTCCGCGACTTATGGCGTCCGAGCCGGCGGGATTGTCTTCGTAGTCGATGAGCGCGTGTCCGTAAATGTCGCCGTTTTTGTTCGCAATGTAAATGTTGGCGTTCAGGACATTGCTCAAGACCTTTGAGATGCCGTTGTACTCCACGTTTTCGGCGCGTTGGAGCAACTTGTTAATCTTGCGTGTTTTCTCCAAAAGTGTTGTCATATCGTAACTCTCCTTTGCGGGGTGATTGATTCGCACCCGAAATTTGGCGATGCTCAATATCCTACGTTTATACTAACACGAATTTGCATATTGTCAATTAAGTTTTCAGAATTTTTTAGAGTTGCGCCGAAATATTTCTTGACGGGCGGCGGCAAAAGTTGTACACTTTTCGCAAATGGAGTCACGGCTCCGCAAAGTGTTTTCGTTAATTCAAGGGAGGAATGCCAAATGGGTAACCGCAGGAAAATCGTTGTCGTCGGAACTTCAAACGTCGGCTCGGCAGTCGTCAACAAACTTGCCGACTTCCAGCTCGCTTCGGAAATCGTTTTAATCGATCTCAATCAGGACAAGGCATGGGGCGAGGCAACCGACTCCAGCCACGCAACCGCTTGCGTTTACAGCACGAACATTAAATTCCGCGCCACCGGTGACTACAGCGCATGTAAAGACGCCAACATCGTCATCATCTGCGCAGGTCCGTCGATTCGCCCTGGCGAAACTCCCGACAGACTTAAACTTGCCGGCACCAACGCAAAAATCATGAACTCCGTCTTCCGCGCCATTGCCGAACATACCAAAGAAGCCGTCATTATCCTCATTACCAACCCGCTTGACGTTGCGACTTACGTTGTCAGCAAAATCGCCGACGAAATCGGCTATCCGCGCAATCTGATTCTCGGCACGGGCACCATGCTCGAAACTTACCGCTTCCGCCGCATTCTCGCCAACAAATACGAAGTCGACCCGAAAAATATTAACGGCTACGTCCTCGGCGAACACGGCAACGCGGCATTCGTCGCTTGGTCAACCACCGGTTGCGCAGGCTTCCCGCTCGAAAAACTCGACGATTATTTCCATCACACCGAAAAACTCGACAAGAAGGCTGTTGAGCAAGAGCTCATTCAGGTTGCTTACGACGTTATCAACCGCAAAGGCTACACCAACACCGGCGTCGCAATGGCGGCTGTTCGTTTCGTTAAATCCGTGCTTTACGACGAACACACGATTCTGCCCTGCTCCGCTGTCATGAACGGCGAATACGGCATCACCGACGTTGCGCTGTCAATGCCGCGCATGATTTGCGCCGACGGTCTTATGCGCGTGTTTGAAATTCATCTCACCGACGAAGAACTCGAAAAGATGCACGCCGCTGCCAAATCCGTGCGCAGTGCGCTTGACGGTGCAGGCATCAAATAATTTCCGAACGACAAATTTTCTTGCAAACAAAAAGCACTGCCTCGACTGCGGGGCGGTGCTTTTTCGTTTAGGGCGGTTGCGCCGTCCGCAACGTTTTAAATCTACTTTCTTTCGGCGGCGAAAGAAAGTAGCAAAGAAAGCCGCGCCGCCTACGAAAACGTCACGTTTTCTAACGGCGGCGACCACGACCGCGCATCCATGCGCGGTCTCTCAAACTGCTCGGTACTTCAATCGGAGGTATCATTATGAAAAAAATTTTTGTCGTCGCACTGATTGTGCTGATTGCGGCGGGATACGGCGTGGGAAGTTTTTTTGTCGACTTCGCTCTGCGGCGGGGTGACGACCTGTCGCCGCCGAAGGCTTGCGCGAACATTGCCGACCCGACGTTGACTGCGCCGCCCGTGCCGAATTTCGCGGCGGAAGATTGGACGCTTGAGAGTTTCGACGGGTTGACGCTCCATGCAAAAATTTTTTCGCCCGCCGAGCCGTCAACGCGTTGGGCGATTTTAGTGCACGGTTATGGGCGCGACGGTCGCTTTGCTTACGATTACGCCGACGAATATCTCAAGCGCGGCTGGAACGTTTTGATTCCCGACTTGCGGGCGGCGGGTACAAGCGGCGGCGAATTCATCACGATGGGCGCGCTGGAAAGTCGCGACGTTTTCGATTGGGCGGCGAAAATTTCCGACGCTCACCCTGACGCGAAAATCATTCTGCACGGCGTGTCAATGGGTGCCGCGACCGTTTTGATGACTGCCGCGCTTGAGCCGCCGAACGTCGTCGCCGTCGTGGAGGATTGCGGCTACACGAGTGCTTACGAAATGTTCACCGCGCAGCTGGAAAAAATTTTCGGACTGCCCGAATATCCCGCAATGCCCTGCGCGGACATCGTTTGCAAGCTCAAAACGGGCGTAAAAATTTCCGACGCCGCGCCGATAAAAATTGTCGACCGAATCAAAATTCCGGTGCTGTTCATTCACGGCGACGCGGACGGACTTGTCCCGTTCGAGATGATGGGCAGATTGTTCGAGGCGTGCGCGGCTCCGAAGCAACAATTCGTCGTGGCGGGCGCAGGTCATGCCGACGCAAAACGCACAAATCCGAACGCGTATTTTGATAAAGTCTTTGCATTTTTGGCGGAGGTGACACCATGAAAATTTTTGTCGGGCTGGGCAATCCGACAATCGAATACGCCGCGACGAAACATAACGTCGGCTTCATGCTCGCGGACAGGCTTGCCGATAAGCTCGGCGCGTCGACGTGGCGCGAACGTTTCAATGCGCTGGTCGACGGAATTTTTTTCGCATTTTTGGCGGAGGTGACACTATGAAAATTTTTGTCGGGCTTGGCAATCCGACAGCCGAATACGCCGCGACGAAACACAACGTCGGCTTCATGCTCGCGGACAGGCTTGCCGATAAGCTCGGCGCGTCGACGTGGCGCGAACGTTTCAACGCGTTGGTTGCCGAAACTTTTTTGGACGGCGAAAAAATTTTGCTCGTCAAGCCGCAAACGTTCATGAATTTGAGCGGGGAGGCAGTCGCGCCGCTTATGAATTTTTACAAGCTCGACGCGGCGGATTTGACGGTTGCGCACGACGATATGGATTTGCCGCTCGGAATGATTCGACTGCGCCCAAAAGGTTCAGGCGGCGGACATCGCGGCGTGGCGTCGATAATTCAACATATCGGCTCACAAAATTTCCCGCGCGTGCGAATCGGCGTCGGTCGTCCGCCCGCGAATTGGACGGTCAATCATCACGTGTTGAGCCCCTTCACCGCTGAAGACGCCGATAAAATTTCCGCCGCGCTTGATGAACTTGTGCCCGCCGTGATTTGCATTTTCCGCGAAGGCATCGATAACGCAATGAACAAATTCAACCCCAAGAGGTCCAAAGCTCATGAACAATCGGATAACGGCTCTGACGGCTGACGAACGCGGAAATATTTTCGACGTGCCGCAGGTCGAGGCGGTCGGACGTGTCGGCGGCAACGTGACGTTGCATCCAATGACGCGCTCAATCGTGCGATGCCTGTAAGCCATTCGCCGCGCTTTAACGTAAAAAATTTTGGTGGTGCCAATGACTAATCGAATCACAGCTTTAATCGCCGACGAACGCGGAAATATTTTCGACGTGCCGCAGGTCGAGGCGGTCGGACGCGTCGGCGAAAAATTTTTCAAGCTCAAGCCCGAAGACTTAATCAAAATTCCCGACGGCGCGGATTTGATGTTCCTGCCGCAACGACGCGCAATCGGCTTGAGGCGCGGGGAATTCGTGCCGTTGAACGGTCGAGCAGTCTCCGCGATTTTGCCGCAAGGTTACACGCGAACCCACCTGCCCGCCTTCAAACGGGAGGCTCACGCTCAAATTCTGCCGCTGTACGGTTACACTGCCGTCGCGCTGTACAAGGACGAACTTTATGCCGCCGCGCTTTACACCGACGAAAATCACAAGTGGGATCCCGCCAACTACAACAGTTGCGACTTGCGCAAGCTCATTCGCCGCGTTAAGCATGACCTGCCCGAAAATCGCATCGTCGAGCACGTGGCGCATTGTTCGACGCAGTGGCATTGCTTGACCGCGCAGAATTTGTTTTATCGGCGTTGGGAGTGCGGCATTCCGACTTCGCCGACGTGCAACGCGAATTGTTTGGGCTGTATCTCACTGCAAGCCGCCGAATGTTGTCCGAGCCCGCAAAGTCGAATCACCTTCAAGCCGACTGCCGACGAAATTGCCGCCGTGGGAATTTATCACCTGTCGCACGCCGCCGAAGGTATCATCAGCTTCGGGCAGGGCTGCGAGGGCGAACCGAGCCTTCAAGCCGACAACATCTGCGCGGCGATTAAGCAGATTCGTGCGGAGACATCGCGCGGGCAAATCAACATCAACACCAACGCCGGCAACACCGTCGGCATAAAAAAAATCGTCGACGCGGGCTTGAACTCCATGCGCGTTTCGATTATCAGCGCACGCGACGCCGCCTACCAAAAATATTATCGCGCCGCTTACACTCTCGACGCCGTCAAAAATTCCATTCGTTACGCGCTTGATAACGGCGTGCACGTTTCGCTGAATATGCTGTACATGCCGGGCTTTAACGACCGCGACGCCGAGTTTGCCGCGTGGAAAAATTTTCTCGACGCGTTGCCCGTCAACATGATTCAAATCCGCAACCTCAACTACGACCCCGACGCATTCTTTGCCGCAATGGGCACCGACGAAAATTTCTGCGGCACGAAAAAATTTCTGCGAGACCTGAAAAAAAATTTCCCGCGAATCACCGTCGGCAACTTCAGCCACTTTATCGGCGACAAGTAAAATTTTTCCGTCGACCATTCGGCGGATTTTTTTGTGCGACAAATTCAGCGTGGGGCGATAAAAATTTTTTGACGTATTGACTTTTCGCCGTTTTGAGTTTATCATTTGCACCGTCAACAAGAATTCAACCGCTTAAGGAGTGATAAATCATGGCAGGCGAAAAATATACGGCACGCGCTTCACAGGCAATGCAGGCGGCTCAACAACTGGCGGCAATGAAATATCATCAAGAATTCAATTCGGTGCACTTGATGCTTGCGCTGGCGAAGGAGCCCGAAGGTTTACTGGCGACGATTTTCCAGGAATGCCAAACGGATTTGCCGATGCTCAAAGTCAAGCTTGAGGCTGAACTCAACAAAATTCCGCAAGTCAAAGGTCAAGAGCGGCTGACAATGGGCGTCGACTTGGCACGCGTCGTCGGCAAGGCGCGGGAATATGCGGCGTCAATGCGCGACGAATACATCAGCACCGAACATTTACTGCTTGCGCTCGTCGCTGACGGCAAACGCGAAATTCAAGACATTGCCAAAGAATTCAACCTCACTCGCGACAAAATCGACGCGGCGATTAAAACTCACCGCAAGCAGAACGTCACGAGCGAAAATCCCGAAGAGACTTACCGCAGTCTTGAAAAATTCGGGCGCGATTTGACGGCGGCGGCGCGTGCGGGCAAGCTTGACCCCGTTATCGGTCGCGACGAGGAAATTCGGCGCACGATTGAAATTTTGAGTCGGCGCACGAAAAATAATCCCGTGCTTATCGGCGAACCTGGTGTCGGCAAGACCGCGATTGTCGAGGGGCTTGCTCGGCGGATTATTGCCGGCGACGTGCCCGAATCGCTCAAAAACAAAACACTTTACGCGTTGGATATGGGCTCGCTTATTGCGGGCGCGAAGTTCCGCGGCGAATTCGAGGAGCGGCTCAAGTCCGTGCTCAACGAAATCACCAAGTCCGACGGTCAAATTTTGCTGTTCATCGACGAGGTGCATACGGTCGTTGGCGCGGGCAAAGCTGAAGGCGCAATGGACGCGGGCAACATCTTAAAGCCCATGCTGGCACGCGGCGAACTGCGCTGTATCGGCGCGACGACGCTCAACGAATACCGCAAATACATCGAGAAAGATACCGCCCTTGAACGACGTTTCCAGCCCGTCATGGTCGGCGAACCGAGCGTCGAGGACACGATAACTATCCTGCGCGGCATCAAGGAACGCTACGAAGTTCATCACGGCGTGCGCATTCGCGACGCGGCACTTGTCAGCGCGGCGACACTTTCCGACCGCTACATCAGCGACAGATTTTTGCCCGACAAGGCGATTGATCTTGTCGACGAGGCGGCGGCTAAACTTCGCACGGAAATCGAATCATTGCCCGCGCCGATTGATGAAATTCGTCGCAAAATCATGCAGCTTGAAATCGAGGAGCAGGCACTCAAAAAAGAATCCGACGCCGCGTCGCGCGACAAGCTCAATTCGATTGTCGCGGAAATTGACGAGCTCAAGTCCCGCGAAAAAATTCTGCGCGACAAGTGGGAGGCCGAAAAGCAATCGATTCTGCGCGTTCGTGCCATCAAAAAGGAAATCGACGCCGTCAACATGGAGATTGAATCGGCGCAACGTGCTTACAATCTGCAGAAGGCGTCCGAGCTCAAATACGGCAAACTTCCGCAACTGATGAACACGCTCAAAAAAGTTGAGGACGAAATTGCCGCGCAGTCCGATTCGCGCCTGCTCAAAGAGGAAGTCGGCGAGGAAGACATTGCCAAAGTCGTCAGTCGTTGGACGGGCATTCCCGTCGCCAAAATGATGACGGGCGAACGCGAAAAACTCCTGCACCTTGAAGACACGTTGCACAAACGCGTTGTCGGTCAAGATGAGGCGGTCAAGGTCGTCAGCGAAGCGATTCTTCGTGCACGCGCAGGTATCAAAGATCCCAATCGTCCAATCGGATCGTTTATCTTTCTCGGACCGACGGGCGTCGGCAAAACCGAACTTGCCAAGACGTTGGCGGAAGCTCTCTTCGACGACGAACGCAGCATTATCCGCGTCGACATGTCGGAGTACATGGAGAAACACACCGTCGCACGGCTTATCGGCGCGCCGCCCGGTTACGTCGGCTACGACGAAGGCGGTCAGCTCACGGAGGCTGTCAGACGGCGTCCTTACAGCGTCATTCTGCTTGACGAAATCGAAAAGGCTCACCGCGATATTTTCAACGTGCTGTTGCAGATTCTCGACGACGGACGGCTCACGGACGGCAAAGGTCGCGTCGTCAACTTCAAGAACACCGTCATTATCATGACAAGCAACCTCGGTTCGCAGGAAATTCTTCAGCGTGCGAAAATCGGATTTATCACGAACAAAGCGTTCGCGGAGGCTGAAACGATTATCAAGGACATGCTGAAAAATTATTTCCGTCCCGAATTCCTCAACCGCATTGATGATATCGTCGTGTTCAAGTCGTTGGCTCGCGAACAGGTCAAGGCAATCGCTGAAATTCTGCTCGGCACGTTGAGCACGCGGCTTGAAAAGCAAATCAACGTCAAGCTCACGTGGACGGCGGCGGCAGTCGACGCATTGAGCGATCAAGGCTTCGACGCCAACTTCGGCGCACGTCCCCTGCGCAGATTGTTGACGCACACCGTCGAAACCGAACTTAGCAAAAAAATTATCGCCGGCTCCGTCAAGGAGGGCGACACCGTTGAAATCGACTTCGACGGCAAAAATTTCGTCTTCAATGCCGCAACGCCCGTCAAGCTTGAAAAATAATTTCGCGTCCGAACTGCCAACTTCGGCGCGCGACCCCTGCGCAGATTGTTGACGCACACCGTTGAAACTGAACTTAGCAAAAAAATTATCGCGGGCTCGGTCAAAGAAGGCGACACCGTTGAAATCGACTTCGACGGCAAAAATTTCGTCTTCAATGCCGCAACGCCCGTCAAGCTTGAAAAATAATTTCGCGTCGAAAAAATTTTATCCCCGTCGAACTCTCGGCGGGATTTTTTTTGTCGGCAAGCTTTTCAAGGCGCGACTTTCGCGGTAGAATATCGCCGTTTAACGCAGTACAGGTTGGGAGGAATTTTTCGTGGTCATTATCATGAATCCGGAGGCGACTTCGCAAAACATAAACGACGTCATCAAGGCGATACGCAGCGTCGGGCTTGACGCGAAAATCATGGAGGGCGCGCAACAAAAAATCGTCGGAGTTATCGGCGACAAAACGAAGCTTGCGTCCGTGGCGATTGACGCGTTGCCGGGCGTTGAAAGTTCCGTTGCAATTTCCAAAAGTTACAAACTTGCGAGCCGCGAATTTCATCCGCAGTCGAGCGTCATTGACGTTAGCGGAGTGAAAATCGGCGGCGGCGTCCCAATCATAATGGCGGGACCTTGCGCGGTCGAAAGTCGCGAACAACTGCTCAAGTCGGCACAAATCGTCGCGGAGGGCGGCGCACAATTCCTGCGCGGCGGCGCGTACAAGCCGAGAACTTCGCCGTATTCGTTCCAAGGACTTGAGGTCGAGGGCTTGAAATTTTTGGCGGAGGCGCGCGAACTTACGGGATTGAAAATCGTCACGGAGGTTACCACGGTCGAGGGTATCGCGCCCGTCGCGGAATACGCTGACATGTTGCAAATCGGCGCGCGGAATATGCAAAACTTCGGCTTGCTTAAGGAGGTCGGCAAGTGCAAACGTCCCGTCCTTCTAAAGCGCGGACTTGCGGCGACAATCGACGAGTGGCTCAACGCGGCGGAATACATCATGCACGCGGGCAATCCCGACGTTGTGCTGTGCGAACGCGGCATTCGGACATACGAAACTTACACGCGCAATACGTTGGACTTGAGCGCAGTCGCGGCAGTCAAGCACCTGTCGCACCTGCCGATAATCGTCGACCCGTCGCACGGCACGGGCAAATGGCGCATGGTCAAGCCTATGGCGTTTGCGGCGATAGCGGCGGGCGCAGACGGTTTGATGATGGAAGTGCACCCGAATCCTGCGCGGGCACTTTCGGACGGTCAACAGTCGCTCACGCCCGAACATTATCGCGCGGTTATGGGCGGCGTCCAAAAGTTGGCGACGTTCCTGCGCGACGAAAACTTAATCGGACTTGAGGAGTGAACAATTTTGCGGCTTCGTAAAAAGCCTCACACTGACGAAAAACTTCAAGCGTTCGCGGACTTCGTGACGGTCGGCGACGTGCAACCGATAATCCCCGACGCGACGCGCGAACTTTACGTTGAGCTCGGCACGGGCAAGGGCGACTTCATAACGCAAATCGCCGAACGCAACCCGCAAATAAATTTTATCGGGCT
>JADEZP010000067.1 GCA_015206805.1 Quinella sp. 1Q7
GCAATGCACAAGCGGCAGCATCACGTTCGGCTACGACGACGCCGTCACGTTCGCGGCAGGGACGAGCTTCACGCTTGAACAGTACGGCTACACTTTTTCCGCGACGACGACCGATAAAGCCACGACCGCCGTTGAGCTGACGGATACGGGAATTTCTTTTACGCCGGGCACTGACGATGGCGGCTTGCAAGTTTTGTTGAGCAAGGGCGACACGACGATTTTCGGCGGCGTATTGAACGTCACGGGCGGCACAATTTCTTTCAATACCACGACGCAGAAATTTTCGTTCACGGAAGGCACCAACATCGCCCTTACTTTGCTCAACGACACTTCGCGGAAATTTGATATTAAAGTTGTTGACGCCGCTGCCGCGTTTAGAGTCGAGGCGGATACGTCGGGCAACTTAACAATCACGCCCGACAGCGGCGACGGTTCGCTCGAAGTCACCTACACATTGGAAGGCGACACTCCGATAAGCCAAACCGTCAAAGTCAGCCTCGACGGCTCAATCGTTTTCAATCCCGCAACACAATCGCTGACTTTGACGAACGGCACGACCGCTTCCGTCGACTTGAACAATTACACCGTCACCGCGACAGCGACCGACGATGCAAGAGTTTCAATCAGCATGACCGACTCGGGACTTGCCATTACTCCGCAGGACGGCGACGGCAAGCTTGACGTTTCAGTCGCAAGAAACGGCACGACGGTTTTCAGCAACACGGTCGAAATCAGCGGCGGCTCAATCGTTTTCAACCCCGCAACGCAAGCGTTGACCATTACGGACGGCACGAGCGTTTCTGTCGTCATGAACGATTATTTAGCTTTGACCGCGACCGCCGTCGGCAACGCAACAAGCGCAATATCTTTCACGGACGGCGGAATTTCCGTCACGCCGAATCAGGGCGACGGCGCGTTAGACATTACGTTGAGCACGCCAATCGGCTCCTTACCCGCCGGCATCGAAGTTTTGAGCGGCTCGTTCACGCTCGGACAAGGCGGCTCAATTACTGTCGCCAAAGATACCGAAATACAAGTTAGTTTCTTCGACGAATACATCGTCAACTTCAAGACGACCGACGACGCAAGCGTTTCAATCAGCATGACCGACGCGGGATTTGCCATTACTCCGCAGGACGGCGACGGCTCGCTTGACGTTTCCATTACAAGAGGCAACGCGCTGATTTTCCGCAACAACATCAGCATCAGCAACGGCTCGGTCGTTTGGAATCCTGTCGCGCAGACTATGACTTTGACGGACGGCACGAACGTTGCTGTCGTCATGAACGACAATTACACTTTGACCATGACCGCCGACGGCGACGCCGCAAGTAAAGTAGTTTTAACGGGAAGCGGAATTTCCGTCACGCCGAATCAGGGCGACGGCACGTTGGATATGTCGTTGACCACGCCGGACGGCACCTTGTCTGCAGGTATCGAAGTTTTGAACGGATCGTTTACAATCAAACCGGGCGGCGCGATTACCGTTGCCAAAGATACCGAACTGCAAATTAAATTCTCCGACGACTACATTATCGGATTCAAGGCGACCAACGAAGCGGGCGGCACAATTTTCCTCGGCGCGGAAGGACTTACTTTTACGCCCGGCTCCGACGACGGCGGATTGGAACTTTCCGTGACACGCGGCGACACAACTCGCTCTGCCTCGCTGGACGTGACGGGCACGGTTACTTACAAGCTCGACGGCTCAATTTCGTTGGCACAAGGCACCGTCGTCAAAAACGTTTTCAAAAGCGGCAACATCTTGACAATCACCGCCAACACCGACGCAGACGGCGCAATCTTCTTCACGCCCGAAAACGGCTTGACAATCACGCCTGCAACTACCGACGCGCTCACCGCTGTCTTGTCGACGGGCGATAAAGATATTGTCAAAGTTTCGTCGCTTGACGGCACAATCAATTACGCCAACGGAATTGTCACGGCAAGCGACGGCACGAAAGCTCGCATCTCATATTATTTCGGTTGGGAAACTGAATTGCGCACAGACGGCGGCTCCGCTTCCGTTCAATTCACGACGGACAGAACGATTTACACCGCCAACGACGGCGCGACTTTTACAGTGGATTATCTTGACGGCGACACGACGACGGAAATTCAAAGCGGTTCCTATGCCGACGTTTACGGTGAGACGATTGAAGATTACGTGGAGCTTGTCTATGAAGGGACGATCTTAAAGAGCAACGACTCCGAAGTTGTCTTCACGCTCGAAAAGGCGGGCACTTACACGCTCAACGGAAAAACCTTCACCGTTTCAGCCGACAACGTCACGGCGCAACTGATCGATTACGACAAAGTCATCTTGACGGGCAGCGACGTTGCCGAAACGATTTCCAACGTCGGCGATAAAATCACGATTCAAGCACTCGGCGGCGACGACTTCATCAGCAACGCGGAAAGCAACACCGTAAGCGGCGGCACTGCAGATAACGACGTGAACATCGTGGCGGGCGACGGTAACGATACAATTCACAATCACCACAGCTATCACCCGACACTACTCGGCGGCGCGGGCGATGATTCAATCGTCGTAAGCAGCGGACACTACACCTTCGCGGACGGCGGCGACGGCAATGATACAATCGTCGGCACGAAAATTGCCACGCCTACAGGCGGTTGGACGATGGGCGGCTACGCGACGATTCTCGGCGGCGCGGGCGACGACCTTATCGATGCGGGCTACTCCAACAACAGCTCAATCAGCGGCGGCACGGGCGACGATACAATCGTTGCAAACGGTGCAAGCGCGACGATTGACGGCGGCGACGGCAACAACCTGATTCAGCTGACAACGATTGACGGCGGCGCGACGGGGCAATACATCGTTTTCAGCGGCAACACGACCGTTGAAGGCTTCGGCACGGGATTCGGCGAAGGAACCGATACCGTTTACATTGCGGGCGACGCTCCCGGCTGTGACTTTTGGACTGACGGGCTTGCGTTGTACAATTCGACCGCGACGCTGACTTTCGCCGACGTGACGACCACTGCGCAACTCAACATGTATTACCCGAACGAAGATAAAATGGCGACGGAAGTTCTCATTGCCGACGACGAATGGTACAGCGTGGCGGACGGCGCAGCGAGTTATTACGTCGGCGCGACCGCCAAACTCAATCACGGCATCAACTTCAACGGCATAAGCGACGCACTCGACGTCACGCTGAACACCGACTACGAAAGCACCGTTGCAAGCTTTTGGGTCAACAACGTCCATTCGATTATCGGCGGCGCGGGCAATTCGACAATCACGGGCTCCACGCTGTCCGACACGATAATTGCGGGCGACGGCGCGACGACGATTAACGCGGGCGCGGGCGGCGACAAACTTAGCGGCAACGGCAAGACGGTCTTCAACGTCGACACGGGCGCGACGACCACAATTAACGGCTCGGCGGGCGACACAATCAACGTCGGCGACGATAATTATACTTTCGAGACGGACGGCACGGTTTACATTGCCGGCGGCTCCCTTGCAAGCTATTCGCGGCAGACGGTGCTCAAGTCGGGCGACGAATATTTGACGGGCGACGACAATATTGCTTACGCCAACGGCAATTCCATCACGCTTACGGCGGACAACACTGAACTTATCGTCGGCAAGCGTGGCGGCACAATCAGCGGCTACGACTTCAACAAGACGACGTACCTTGTCGACGCGGCAAATGTCGAGGAATTGGCACAATCCGTTGCGAACGATCAAATTGAATTCGACGAGGGCACTTTCCACGTGCGCGGGCAACGTGACGTTGTGCTTGAAGGCGTCGACACGTCGAAGGGCACGTTCCTGACTTTCCAAGCGAACGACGAACGTAAAATACTCTTCGGCTGGAGCAGCAAGTCAGGCGGTCTCCTCGACGGCAACGACATCGACAGCGGGCAACTCCTGTTCAGCGCGGCGGAACGCGAAGGTGCAACTTTGCGCGGCGGCTCGAAGGGCGATACGATTCACGCGGGCGAAAGCGACGTTGTCAGCGTGAGCGGCGGGCACGACACAGTTCACGCCTTCGCAAACAACGGCGGCGACGTGACGTTTGATCTCGGCGACGGCTCAACGAACGGTATCATGGAAGTTGTCGACGGGCTCGACATCACGGAGTACGTTGTCAAGATTGACGACACCGACGATTTGAATCTGCGCGTGGCTGACGACAGGCTGACTTTCCGCAAGGGCAACGGTCGCGTGATTTTCGACGAGTCGACGAGCTTTGCGGACGCCAACGGCTTGCAAGTTCAGGTCGGCGACGAAGTTTACACCGTGCGTTCGGATTACAGCGGCGGCATGAGCGGCGTCGATTATTTCTGGGCGGGCGAAGGCGATCTTTACTACAAGCCCGACACGTCGCTTTACCTGCACGACGACGGACAAACTCGCGAATATCACATCACGGAAGGCAGCGGACGCGCGACGATTGACGGCTTCAACCACGGCGTGTACGGCGATACGGTTTTCATTGACGAAATCGATAACATGCGGCAAGTCGGCGACGACGTTGCGATTGTCAGTGGTAGCGGCGACCGCGTGCTGATTAAAGACGGCGCGAACAAAATTTACAACGTGGTGTATGATGGCTCGCATTACGTCGCGGAAATCGGCTCAAGCTTGACGTATAATGCGTGGGTTGACGTTTACGGCGGCGGCACGGGCGGCAACACCGTAAGCGTCGGCGCGGATTATTCGGGCAATGAAGTCGCGGTTTACATGAACGGCGCGGCGGAAGTCGGCGGCAAGGAGAAATATTATTTCGGCGTCGACAAAATCGATGCGGCGGCTTACGGCGGACGGGCGTCGCTTATCGGCGGCGAACTCAACGACACGATTATTGCCGCGCAGGGCGCAACGAGTTTGTGGGGCGGCGACGGCGGCGACGACGTTTTGCACGGCACGGGCACGGGCAACGAGTTCTTCTACTTCCGCGGCAACGGGCGCGACGTGATTCGCAATGCGGCGGATGGCGACGTTGTCAACCTGTACGACGTGACGCTTGACGACATCAGCGCGACGGCGATAAATTCTTCGCAGGCGTCGATTGAGTTCAAGGACGGCGGCTCCGTTACGTTCGATTCAGCGGCGGACGCGACGTTTAAACTTGGCGACGGCTCCACGTGGAAGGCGAATCATCAATCCAACGAGTGGCAGTCTCAAGCGTAAGCTTTAACCGCAAAAAAAATTATCCCCGACGGTCAATCGACTGTCGGGGATTTTTTTTATGGCGTGATGTTTACTTCACGACGATGTTAATCAATTTGTTCGGGACGGCGATAATTTTCACGACGCGCTTATCGGCAGTGAGCTCTTGGACACGCGGCAGTGTCGGCGCAAGCTGTTCGAGTTCGGCGCGCGTCAAGCCGACTGCAACGTTGACGTGGTCGCGGACTTTGCCGTTAATCTGAATGACGATTTCGACGGTGTCTTCGGCAATGGCGGCGGCGTCGAACGTCACCCACGGTTGCTTATGAACGTCGCCCGCGAAAAATTTGCTCCACAGTTCGGCGGCGATATGCGGCACGAACGGCGCAAGCATAATCAGCAGGTCGTGCGCAAGTTCACGCGCAAGTTTCGGATTAATCGGCTTGTCTTGGAAGGCGTGCATTGCGTTGACCAGCTCCATCAGCGAGCTTATCGCCGTGTTGAATGCGAAGCGGTCGCGAACATCCTCCGTGACTTTTTTGATTGTTTTATGCAATGTGCGGCGCAGGGAAATTTCGTCGGCAGTCAAAGTTTTTTCCTGACCCCTGAACTCTGACCCCTGACTCCTTCCAATCGCGTCGCTGAAAATATTCAGAATGCGCCACACGCGATTGAGGAAGCGGAACGAGCCTTGAACTCCGTCGTCGCTCCAATCCAGGTCGCGTTCGACGGGTGCGGCAAACAGTATGAACAGCCGCGCAGTGTCTGCGCCGTAAGTCGAAATAATTTCTTCTGGGCTGACGACGTTGCCGAGCGACTTGGACATCTTCGCGCCGTCCTTGATGACCATGCCCTGCGTCAACAGATTCGCAAACGGTTCGTCGTAGTCGAGCAAGCCGGCGTCGCGCAAAACCTTCGTGAAAAATCTGGAGTACAGCAGGTGCAAAATCGCGTGCTCAATGCCGCCGATATATTGGTCGACGGGGCTCCAGTAGTTGACTTTGTCGCGGGCGAACGGCGCGTTCGTATTATGCGGGTCGGTGTAGCGCATGTAATACCAACTTGAGCAAATGAACGTATCCATCGTGTCAGTTTCGCGGTGAGCGTGACCGCCGCATTTCGGGCAGGTGCAGTCGACGAAATTTTTGCTGGTCGACAGCGGACTCAACGCGCCCTGCTTGAACTCGACATCGTCGGGCAGTTTGACGGGCAGTTGCTCTTCGGGAACAAGGACTTCGCCGCATTTGTCGCAGTAGATGACGGGAATCGGCGCGCCCCAATAGCGTTGGCGGCTGATAAGCCAATCGCGCAGTCGGTAGTTGACTTTGCGTTTGCCGAATCCGAGACGCTCCGCCTCGTCCATAATCGCGTTGAAGCCTTCGTTAAAGTCCATGCCCGTGAATTTGCCCGAATTGACGAGTTCGCCCGCGTGTTCGACGTAAGCGGCGTCCATGTCGTCAAGGTTGAGCGTTTGACCTTTCGGCTGAAGCGTCAAGATAATGTCGAGCCCGTATTTTTTGGCGAACATCCAATCGCGTTGGTCGCCCGAAGGAACGCCCATAACCGCGCCCGTGCCGTACTCAAAGACGACGTAATTCGTGACCCAAATTTGAACTTCGCGCCCGTTGAAGGGATTGACGCAATAAACGCCCGTGAAAATGCCTTCCTTTTCGGATTCGGAACTTGTGCGCTCAATGTCGCTTTGACGGCGTGCGTGTTCGCAGAAGTTCTTGACGGCGTCGGCATTGGGACTGATTGCGCAGATTTTGTCAATCAGCGGATGTTCGGGCGCGAGTGCAAGGAACGTTATGCCGAACGACGTATCGGGACGCGTGGTGTAGACGGAAATTTTTTCGTTAAGCGCGGGAATGTCCAGCGTGAGTTCGAGACCTTCACTGCGACCAATCCAATTTTCCTGCATGATTTTGACGCGTTGGGGCCAGCCCGTGAGCTTGTCGAGGTCGGCAAGAAGTTCGTCGGCGTAAGCGGTGATTTTGAAGAACCACTGCGCCAAATTTTTTTTGTGGACTTCCGAATCGCAACGCCAACATTTGCCGTCGATGACCTGTTCATTGGCAAGCACGGTGCCGCAGGTGTCGCACCAGTTGACGGACGCGGATTTTTTGTAAGCAAGCCCGCGCTTATAGAACAGCTCGAACAGCCACTGCGTCCAGCGGTAATAATCTTCGCGGCAAGTCTCAACTTCGCGCTCCCAATCGTAAGCAAGACCCATTGCCTTTTGTTGAGCGATCATATTTTTTATGTTCGCGAATGTCCAATCGCCGGGCTTGACGCCGTGAGCAATGGCGGCATTTTCGGCGGGCATACCGAACGCGTCGAAGCCCATAGGGTGCAGGACGTTGTAGCCCGCCATCATGCGGTAGCGCGCGACGACGTCGCCGATTGAGTAGTTGCGCACGTGCCCCATATGCAAATTTCCCGACGGATACGGGAACATTTCCAGCGCGTAATATTTCGGTCGCGTCGAATCCTCCGTTGTGCGGTAGTAGTCGGGCGCGTCCCAAATTTGTTGCCATTTACGTTCAATTTCTTGCGGATTGTATCTCTCCAATTAAATTCGCCTCCGTGATAGTTTAGAGTGCCGCACCGATTTTATACGCCATGTCGCCGAATTCGGAACGCTCAACCATTGACCGTGAACCGCAACCCGTCGCCCAAACCTGCCCGACATCCTGCCAGCTCATGTAGCGAACAAGCGTTTCGTAATGGTTTTTGAGTGCCTCCATCGTCCAATCGGCAGTATTCCACGCCGTGGCAATCATTATGGATTTTTTGCCGCCGAGCCGCGTCGTGCGCGAATAAAATCTGTCGACGATTGTTTTAAGTTGCGCGCTCATGCCAAAATAATACAGCGGCGTAACCAAAACGAGCAGGTCGGCTTTGAGCATTTGCGGCATAAGTTTCGTCTCAATGGCGTCGTCGAAAATGCACGCGCCGTCCATGCCGCATTGGTCGCAGCCGCGGCAAGGGTGTGTATCTTCGTTGGCGGCGTCGAATACAAAAATTTCGTGACCTGCGTCGCGGGCACCTTGAACGAATTTCGCGGCAAGATAGCGCGACGTGGACTGCTCCTCCGAATGCGGACTGCTGTTAATCACGACAATTTTCATGGTTTGACCTCCCGAAACGGATTGTTGGGCGGACGCGTCGCCGTCAGTTTTATCGTCGTCAATCGCCGAAATTCCGCACCCGCTCAAATAAAGTGCCATCGAGCCGACGCTGACGACCTTGATAAATTCGCGCCTGTTCATAGCGACCACCCGCGCTCAATCGGCGTAAACTTCCTTAGCCATGGGGAAGACAGCCCACGCTTTGGGCCAGCCCGCATAGAAGGCAAGTTGCGTGATAATTTCGACCATCTCTGCGCGGGTGACGCCGTTGGACTTCGCGGCGGCAAGATGATGTTTCAGCGCGTCGGTGAAAATTCCCGCGCCGACCAACGTTGACACGACAACGATACTCCTGTCGTGCACGCTTAGGATATTGTTGCGGCTCCAGACTTCGCCGAAAAGTATATCGTCGTTGTAGCGTGCGAATTCGGGCGCGAAGTCTCCGAGAGCTTTTCTGCCGGCATCCTGCGAAATTTTTTTGCCGACGTTGTCGAAAGTTTGAGCCGCGTCGTCGCCGTAAACCGCCTTAGCCATGGGGAAGACAGCCCACGCCTTGGGCCAGCCCGCGTAGAAGCCGAGTTGCGTAATAATCTCAACCATTTCGTCACGCGTGACGCCGTTGGACTTCGCGGTTTGAATGTGATATTTGAGCGCGTCGGTTATGACGCCTGCGCCGACAAGTGCGCAAATCGTGACGATGCTCCTGTCGTGCAAGCTCAAGATGTCGTTGCGGCTCCAGACTTCGCCGAAAAGTATATCGTCGTTGTAGCGTGCGAATTCGGGCGCGAAGTCTCCGAGTTGAGTCCGTCCCGCCGTCTGAACAATTTTTTTCGCCGCAGAATTTTTATCCATAGTTGCCGCCTCCACAGTAAATAAATTCGTCGTGAACAACATGCTTGCCGCGACCGTCGCCGCCAAAAATTTTTTCGACGTCATAAAATCGCCTCCGCTGAAAATTTTAGCCGCGCAGATTATAAAGCTTTGCCCCGAAAAAAACTAGGGTATGTCGGATTTATTCGCGAAAAAACCCCCGTCAACAATCGGCGGGGGTTTTAATTGTGCGTGTCGATTTACTTCAGGAACGGGAATTGCGCCTTCAAGTCAACGGGCGTTTCTTTGATGTGCGGGTGCGGCAGTCCGAAATCGAGCTTGTAATATTCCAACGAATCAATTACGAGCAGTTCGTCTTCGGGCGTGAAAATAATTTTCTGCGACGTGCGCTTGGGATAAATTCGCGCCGAAATGACTTCCGCGCCGTCGTTGATGAAAACTTCCACGCTTGAGCGGTCGATAAATATGTGGAGCTTGAGCTTCTCTTGCGGCTCAACGGGAATTTCGCGAACGTTGGCGGCTTCGTGAATTGTCAAGCCCGAATTTGTGCGGTCGAACGTAAACTTACCGTTTGCATTGTAAGTCAAAACGGTTTGCTCAATGTCGGAGGCGCGCAGGGCGATTGAAAATTTCTTGGAGCGCGCCGCGTCAATCGTCATCACGAGTTCGCAAGCTTCGCCCGCAACGCCATCAAATGTCGTCGGCTCGTCAATCACGACGTTGCCGAAAGTTATCGGCTTCCACTTGCGGAGCTTTTCGAGTTCTTTGGCGGGCGTGGAGAAAATTTTTCCGTCGCGAATGTGCAGTTCGCGTGGAATTGTCATTTGTCCCGCCCAACCGTCTTGCGTCTCGTGCATTTCGACGTTCCACATGTCCAGCCAGCCAATCATAATCGTGCGACCGTCGGGCGTCTGCATGACTTGCGGCGCGTAAAAATCAAAGCCCCTGTCGAGATATTGAAAATCGCCGTGCTTAAAAATTCCGGTCTTGTAATTGAGTTTGCCGATAAGAACGCCCGCCGCCTTGTCGTGATAAAACGTCCCGTCGTCGGTGTTCAAGTCCATCGGAGAGAAAACCAAAACGTCTTGCCCGTCGATTTCCGCGAAGTTCGGACACTCCCACATGCCGCCGAGATTGCCGTCACTGCGCGCGGAAATGGCTTTGAATCGCCACGAATTGGTTAAATCCTTCGACACGAACAGCAGAATTTGTCCGTGAGCCATATCGGGCGTGCGAGAGCCGACGACAGCATAATATTTGCCGTTGTGTTCCCAAACTTTCGGGTCGCGAATGTCGTTGATATGAACGTCCTTGTCCGCAACGTCAATGTCTTCGATAACGGGATTTTTTTCGGACTTCTTGAAGTGAATGCCGTCTTCCGAGCTGGCAAGGCATTGGAATTCGATATGCCCGTAACCAATCGCCGCCTCCTCTTCAGGCGTCGCGCTAAGGTGCCCCGTGTACATGAGCCACAGTTTGCCGTCCTTTTCAATGGCGGAGCCGCTGAAACATCCGCCGCCCGTTTCATACGGTTTGTCGGGCACGAGCGCAATCGGCAAATGTTTCCAATACGCAAGGTCGTCGCTGACGGCGTGTCCCCAATGCATGGGACCCCAGCGCGGCTCGTAAGGATAATGCTGATAGAAGAAATGATACTGCCCGTTGTAGTAGCACATGCCGTTAGGGTCGTTGCACCAACCGAACGGCGGCGCGAGATGATAGCGCGGATACCAGCGGACATCCGTAACCTGCGAAAATGTTTTGAAGTCGTCAATTTGTTCTGCCATATAAATCCTCCTTAACATGCGCAATCCGAAACGAAACTTGAGGCGCACCCGCCGCGAAATTTGGATCGCGCATGGACGCGCAACTGTCGCGGTGAATTTCTTTGGACAAGCAAAGAAAAAGTAGATCCTAAACATAAAATTGAGTTCAACGCTTCGGACTGCGAATCGATGTCATACAAAGCCGTGATGCTTGAGCTGACGATAAACCGACCAGCACGCGATTGGAAAGCCGACGATTATCCCGACGAGCCGCCCTTTGCCGCCGAGTGAAAAGTAATCGTCGACGAGCCCCCCCGCGTACAGGCAAATAAAAATGACGGCGGCGATATAAATCCCAACGCCTGAGAGAATCGCCGCCGCCTTCCAAAAATTATTCATACGTTACACAAGCACGCTCGCCAAACGCACAAGTTCGGGGTCGAGCGGCTTTTTATTGTTGACCGAATCGAACAGGTTGATAGAAACGACTTTGCCCTCGTCGAAGCCGAAAACGACATTGGAGACGCCGCTGATAATTGCAAGCGCGGCACGTTCGCCGAGCTGACTTGCCTTCATGCGGTCTTCAACGGTCGGTGAGCCGCCGCGCTGAATGTGACCGAGAATCGACACGCGGGTATCAATGCCGGTTTTTTCCTGCACGACGTTTTTCAAGCCGACGCCGCTACACGCGCCTTCCGCGACGACAATTATGCTGTAGCGACGACCGGTCTTGTAAGATTCGACGATCTCATCGCACATTTCGTCGATGTTGTATTTGACTTCGGGGACGATAATGTACTCCGCGCCGCTTGCAATGCCCGAAACCATGGCGAGCCAGCCCGACGTATGACCCATGACCTCAACGACCATAATGCGGCGGTGTGCCGAGGCGGTGTCGCGCAGTTTGTTAATCGCTTCGACCGCAGTGTTCGCCGCCGTGTCGCAACCGATTGTGTAGTCCGTGCCCCAAACGTCGTTATCGATTGTGCCGGGCAAGCCGACGATTGGAATGCCGCCCATTTTCGACAGGAGCGAGCCGCCCGTCAAGGAGCCGTCGCCGCCGATTATGACCAAGCCTTCAATGCCGTGCTTCTGAAGATTTTCGAGACCTTTGCGACGACCTTCTTCAGTTTTGAATTCTTTGCAACGAGCCGTGCCCAAGAACGTGCCGCCGCGTTGAATCAAGTCGCTGACACTGCGCCGTTGCAGTTCGATTATTTCGTCGTTGAGCATGCCTTTGTAGCCGTTTTGAATGCCGAAAACTTTCACGCCTTCATAAAGCGCGGTTCTGACGACCGCACGCGCCGCCGCGTTCATGCCGGGACTGTCGCCGCCGGAAGTCATTACCGCTATCGCATTTAACATATCTGTCCCCTCCCGCTCAATCTGTCGGTTGAAAAATTCCACGCCGCTATTTTAAAAAATTTTCTAAGAATTGTAAAGCAGATTTTCCAAGCGTCGCGGCAATGTCACTTGTCGAGCGCGGAAGTGTCGAGCTTGTCGAAGCCCGCGATAAGTTTTTTAATCGTGGCGACGATTTTTGCGCAACCGCCGACCGCGTCGCTCTCCACGTTGAGCGGCATGTTCGGATCGTGAAGCGACATCCTAAGCAGTGCCCAACCGCCGTCGAAATTGATTCGCACGCCCTCAAAGTTCGGTTCGGCAAGCTGCAAACCTTCGGCGACTGCGCGGGATTTGAACGCCTCCAGAACGCTTTGACCGTAGCTCTTGAAGTCTTCGACGCCGACAATCTTGAAGCGGAATTCTTTGCTTTCGGCGGGGTAGGTGAGCTTTTCAATCAGCGTCGCAAGATTTTTGTACTTCGCCGCCGCAATCAACAGCTTGACCGCAAGATACGCGCCGTCGTCGAGATAATAGTTTTCGCTCAACGCGCCGTGTCCCGAAGTCTCAATCGCCAACGGAGAAATTTCGCCCGCCTTGTTGAGCCGAATGCACTCGTTGATGACGTTTTTGTAGCCGCGCTTGAATCTGTGGTGCTTGAGCTTGAGGTCGCCCTCCAAAAATTTATGCAAGCCGTCACTCGTGACGGAGTCGGTGATAATCGTCGAGCCGGGGTAGTCGGGCGCAAGAATCGCCGCCATCATCGCAATCAAGGCGTTGCGGCTAATTTCTTCGCCGTCGCTCAAAACCGCGCTCATCCTGTCGACGTCCGTATCGAAAATCAATCCGAGGTCGGCTTTGCTGTCGAGGACGGCTTTTTGAATCGACGCCATTGCGATTTTGTCTTCGGGATTGGGAATGTGATTCGGAAAGTGACCGTCGGGCTCAAGGAATTGGCTGCCGTTTATGTCCGCGCCGAGCGGTGCCAAAATTTTCGTCGCGAAGAATCCGCCGCCTCCGTTGCCCGCGTCAACGATGATTTTCATGCCCGTGAACGGCTTATCGGTGCCGAGCTTGTCCGTGATGATTTTGCGCAGGTGAGCCGAGTAACGCTCAATCAAGTCGAAATATTTCACGCTGTCGAGCGGAGCCTCAACCGTGCCGAGCGTCGCGGCAGTCTGCAGGATTGTTTTAATGTTCGCGGACTCAAGCCCGCCGTCGCGCGTGAAAAATTTCATGCCGTTGCGATTGAAGGGCAGATGGCTTGCCGTGAGCATAATCGCACCGTCGGCGGCAGTCTCGTCGAAGACCGTCGACATGAACATTGCGGGCGTCGACGCCAAACCGCAATCGACGACCGTCACGCCGTGAGCGACCAGAGCTTTGCAGGCAGCAGTCTTGATGTGCGGCGCACTGATTCGCGAATCGTTGCCGATTGTAACTTTGAGCGCGGAAGGTATCTTGCCGAGTTTGTCCGTCAAAAATTTCACGAAGCCGCTTGCAATGCGATTGACAGCCTCCGCCGTGAGAGTGACAGGTTCGCCCGCTACGCCGTCTACCGCCACGCCGCGCACGTCGCTGCCGTTGTGGAGCTTGAACAAATCTTTTTCCGTCATCATAAAAAAACCTCCCATTACAATTAAATGATATCAAGGTGCCTTGATGTTTGCATGAGTACCGCGATATTGTTTGCCGTCAATCGAGTGCAGTAGCGTGCGGTAATTTTTAAATCAGCCGGTGTCAGTGACAAATCAGTTATTCACTTTTAATTTATCGTAACGCCGAATTAAGTTTTATTTTACAGCCGGAGTCGCTTTTTGTAAACTTGTGCCAAAAAAGCCGACGGCGTTGGCGGCGAACAGAGCGCGATTATATGAGCACGCCGTTATCAACCGCAATGACCTGTGGTTCGTCAAGGATGATTGGAACGTTGATTACGATGAGTTGTTTGCTCGCGATTGAAATTTGTTGGCGCACATTTGGGCGAATCAGGCGAAACTAGGGTGTGTTGGTAAATTAAAGATGGCGAATAAAAGCGGCAAGAAAAATGAAATTCAAGAAACAAATATCGAGCTTGTCGAATCTGATTGCGATGTGACGAAATTCTTTAATGCGTTGGAAAAAGCGTTCGACAACGTTACGTTGTTTGTAAAGTTGAGCATCGAAATCATGTTTTATGACAGCATTACTTTTGTCGGGGATGCAAACAATCGCGCCATGACCGGCAAGATAGTCAC
>JADEZP010000068.1 GCA_015206805.1 Quinella sp. 1Q7
GGCGGTGAAACAGCTCGCCGGGACGGGGATCGAACTGCACAAGATGCGTGTACCCGAGCAAATCCCTATTCCTCAGTGGCTTGCGTCCCGTGGCTTTGCGGAACCCGTCATCGCCGTGGATGGCCTTTGCCAGACCGTGGGTGCCATGGAAACGCTCCGTCAGGCGTTTGATGTTCCCGTGTCCATCGTTTCGGTGCCTGACCTGCTGTCTCCGCTTTGGACGGACCGGCCCGCGATCCCATCGACCCCGATCATCACGCTAGGGGAGGACCTGACGGGCGAATCCCGGGATGCGAAGGTGCATTGGCTCCGGAAATGGATGATCATGCAGGGCGTGGACGCCTGTTTCCTGACGGCCCTGGACGAGATCGCCTGGCTCCTGAATGTCCGCGGATCGGACGTGGAATACAATCCGGTGGTGATTTCCTACCTGCTCGTGACGATGGACCGGGTGTACTGGTTCGTCCGCAAGAACGCCTATGAGGTTCCCGATGAGGAGACGCAGGCGAGTTTCGACGAGCTTGCCGCCGACGAAGTGACCATCTGCGACTACGAGGAGGCCGTCCTGGCCCTGTCCACCTATGTCCATAATGAAGTGGACCGGATCTATGTGGATCCGGGCACGCTGAACATCCATATCCGCGAGGCGCTGAAGGAGGGGGACTACGATGTCGTGGAGGGGCTTTCACCCATCCCGCTCAAAAAGTCCGTCAAGAATCCGGTCGAGATCGAGGGCATGCGGGAGGCGCACCTCGAGGACGGCCTCGCCGTGGAGAAGTTCCTCTACTGGCTGGAAGGCCAGGCCGGCCTGGTGGGCGCGTTGCCCGCCGTGAGTTTGGTCGGCGAAACGTCGCTGATAACCGCCTTCGCAAACGACGTGACGCCGACGCTTGTTTTCGCGCAACAAATTTTCGGGCTCGGTCGGCGCGGCGACGTGTTGCTTGCAATATCGACGTCGGGTAATTCGGACAACGTGCTTTTCGCCGTGGAAGTCGCCAAAATCATCGGGCTCAAGGTCGTGGCGATGACGGGTCGGCGCGGCGGACGTTTGCGGCATTTGTCGGACGTGGCGGTTTGCGTGCCGGCTGATATGTCGCACACGATTCAAGAATTCCACTTGCCGATTTATCACATGCTGTGCTTGGCGGCGGAAAACGAATTCTTCGGTGAGTGAGCGTTGCGCCGACTGAACGTTGCGATTCAATTTGATGTTTAGGATCTACTTTTTCTTTGCTTGTCCAAAGAAAAAGTAGCAAAAAGAAAGGACACCTCGCGGGGGCGTTGGTAGTAATTGTTCCGACGTTGCGCCTACCCGTAACCGCACGTGCCCGCAAATGAAACATCCTGTTTCAGTTGCGGGCGGGACCGCGCGTCCATGCGCGGTCCAAATTTCGCGGCGGGCGGCGCGGCGTGTCGAAACTTCTTATTACAAATGTCACGAATCGAAATGCAAACGTCACAAATCGACCGAAATTTTTATGACGGAATTCAGCTGATAAAATTTTTTCTATTGGCTATAGTGTTCAATGTAAAAAAGTTTTTTGAGGAGGTACGCTGATGTTTGGAATAATTGTTGGCACGCACGGACAATTTGCGCCGGGCATCGTTCAGTCGTGCGAAATGATTTTCGGCAAGCGCGACAAGCTCAAGGCGGTGACGCTCATGCCGGGCGAAGGTCCCGACGACGTTGTTGCCAAATACGAACAGGCGATTAAAGAACTCGGCACCGACAAAATTTTGTTCCTGAACGATTTGCTCGGCGGCAGTCCCTACAACGCGGCTTGCAGACTCGTTGCGACGAACGAAAACTACGGCATTGTCGCGGGCGTCAATCTGCCCGGACTTATCGCAATTTCCGCACTGCAAGATACCGACGACGGCTCGGCGACAATCGCCGACATCATGGCGCAGGCTCTTGAGGCTTGCAAAGACGGCGTCCTGTCATCATCTTACGAAAGTTTGAACGTCGCTTCCGACGACGACGAACTTTAAAAAATTTTTTGGGAGGTTTCTGTTATGGAAATAGCATTTTGCAGAATCGACGATCGTTTGATTCACGGTCAAGTTGCGACGGTCTGGTCGAAGGTCACGGGCTGCAACCGCATTATGTGCGTCAGCGACGAAGTTGCCAAGGACGAACTGCGCAAGAAACTTTTGTTGCAGGTCGTTCCGCCCGGACTCAAAGGCTACGTCATTCCCGTTGCCAAAGCCATCGAGGCTTACAAAAATCCGAAGTATGATTCGTTCAAGACGCTGTTCCTGTTTACGAATCCCACGGACGTTCTTCGCGCAGTCAAAGGCGGCATTCCGTTCAAATCCGTCAATCTCGGCGGCAAATGCTTTAAAGACGGCGACACGCTCATTTCGCAGGCTGTTTCCGTTAACGCTCAAGACGTTGAGGCGATTAAAGAACTCGTCAGCATGGGCATCGAAGTTGAGATGCGCAAACTTGTCAACGACCCGAAAGTCAACGCAATGGACGCATTGAAGGCGAAAGGTCTCGTGTAATATTCAGCGGGGTGCTTTGCAATGTCAGGTGTAGAACTGATTCTTTTGTTTATCGTTGCGTCAATCGCGGGTATGGCATCCGTGCTCGACGAAGCGCAATTTCATCGTCCCGTTGTGGCGTGCACCATGACGGGCATTGTTTTGGGCGACCCGACGACGGGCATAATCCTCGGCGGCACGCTTGAAATGATGGCACTGGGCTGGATGAACGTCGGCGCGGCAATGGCTCCGGACGCGGCTCTTGCCTCAACGGTCTCGACGGTTCTGGTCATCGTCGGACATCAATCAATCGGCGCAGGTATCGCGCTTGCAGTTCCGCTTGCGGCGGCAGGTCAAGTGCTCACAATCTTCGTCCGCACAATCACAGTCTTTTTCCAGCACTTGGCGGACAAATACGCCGAAGAAGCCAATATGCGCGGCATTGAAATGTGTCACGTCGCAGGTCTGTTACTTCAAGCACTGCGCGTGGCAATCCCGACGGTTGCAATCGCAATGGTCGCGGGCACTGACGTCGTCAACAACGCGCTGAATTCAATCCCCGAAGTCATCACGCGCGGTTTGCAAGTCGCGGGCGGCTTTATCGTCGTCGTCGGTTATGCAATGGTTATCAACCTCATGAACGCGCAAAAGTTGATGGTGTATTTCTTCCTCGGATTCTTAATCGCGGTCTTCACGGACGTCAACCTTATCGGCTTCGGCGCAATCGGTGCAATCTGCGCTTACTTCCACATTCAGGGCTTGAAGAAAGACATCGCC
This sequence comes from Quinella sp. 1Q7, assembly GCA_015206805.1. GTDB lineage: Bacteria > Bacillota > Negativicutes > Selenomonadales > Selenomonadaceae > Quinella. The sequence continues at coordinate 3,265 of JADEZP010000068.1, forward strand.
ATTGAAGAGGCAGCCAAAACCGGCGGCGGTTCCGCTGTCGAAGGCGACGACATTGACGATTCGGATTTGATGTAGGAAGGAGCTGAATTTCATGGCAGACAAAAAAGTTACTTCAAACGATTTGCTCTGGACGTTCATTCGCTCAAACTTCCTGCTCGGATCCTTCAACTTTGAGCGTATGCAGTCAATGGGATTCTGCGTCTCGATGATGCCGATTCTCAAGCGCGTCTACGGCGACAACAAGGAAGAACTTAAAGCGGCTCTCAAACGTCACTTGGAGTTCTTCAACACGCAACCGTTCGTGGCGGCGGCGATCATGGGCATTATCGGCGCAATGGAAGAAAAACGCGCCAACGGTGCCGACATTTCCCCCGCGACATTGAGCGGTGTCAAGGTCGGTTTAATCGGACCGTTGGCGGGCGTCGGCGATCCTATTTTCTGGGGCACGATTCGTCCCGTATTGGCGGCTCTCGGCGCAGGTATCGCGCTCACCGGCTCAATCATCGGTCCGATAATTTTCTTCGTCGCATTTAACGCGATTCGTCTTGCCACGCACTGGTACGGCGTCAAATACGGTTACGAAAAAGGCACGGAGCTCGTCGAAAACATAGGCGGCAATGAAATGAAGTTCCTGACGGAAGGGGCGTCGGTACTCGGCTTGCTGGTTATGGGCGCGCTCGTTGCCAAGTGGACGACCGTCAACATGCCGCTGGTCATTTCAGAATACGACAACTCTGCCGGCGAACACGTCGTCACGACTCTGCAAACAATCCTCGACAGCTTAATGCCGGGCATCGTCGCACTGCTCATGACGTTTGCTTGCATGGGCTTGCTCAAGCGCGGCATGAATCCGCTCGTTATCATCATCGGTCTGTTCGCAATCGGCATCGTCGGTTACGCCATCGGACTTTTCGCGTAAGTATCAACAATTCCTTACACACAAAAGAGCCTCGGTTTTACGCTTGAGGCTCTTTTGACGTATAATGACTGACGGGGAAATTTTATGCGGAAAATAATTTTGACGGTGCTAATCGCCGTGCCGCTGCTGTCGGCGGGATTGTATCACTTCGTGACGACCGATTATTCCCTGCGCCAAAACGAACATCGACGCAAACTCGGCGCGGTCTACATGACGCTGAACAATCCGTTTTACGAAGTCATTGACGAGGAAATTCGCACGGCTGTTGAAAATCACGGCGACATTTTAATTTCGCGTGACCCTGCGTTGAGCGTTGACAGGCAGGTCGAAGAAATTCGCGAGCTGATTGATTTGGGCGTCGAGCTGATTTTTATAAATCCCGTCGATTGGACGGAGATTGAGCCCGCGCTGGAACTTGCCCGCGCCGCACAAATTCCCGTCATTGCGATTGATACCAACGTCGAGGACGATTCGCTTGTCGCTTGCACCGTCGTATCGGACAATTACGCGGCGGGCGTTCAGTGCGCCGAACATCTGCTGAAAAATTTTTCGGGCGGGAAAATTGCGTTGCTCAAGCATTCGCAGGCGCGTTCGTCGATTGACAGAATTCAAGGCTTCCGCGACAAAATTTCCGCCGACAAAAATTTTGAGATCGTCGCGGAGGCGGAATGTCTCGGTCAGCTTGAATTCGCAATGCCCGCAATGGAGCAAATGATTTCGGCTCACCCCGAAATAAATATCGTCATGGCACTCAACGATCCCGCCGCAATGGGCGCGATTGCCGCCCTGCAAAATATTCACCGACTGGACGACGTTAAAGTTTACGGCGTCGACGGAGTGCCCGAAACTAAGGAAATGATTTTTTCGCGCAGGATGACTGCCACTGCGGGACAATCGCCGCGACAAATCGGCAGGATTGCTTCCGACAGGGCGTACAAGATTTTTGCGGGCGAGCCCGTCGAAAAAATTATCAAACTGCCGACGCGACTGCTTTGCGCCGAAAATATTTCCGCCGCCGACATTGACGGCTGGGATTGAAATTTGAGTTGCTCACGCCGAAAAGGAATTGCCAATGCAAAATTTTTTGACCGTCAAAAGAATGCACCGACTGTTGTACATTTACAACGGCTTCGTGATTTTTATTTTGATGGCGTTCATGTGTCTGACGCAAGACCGAATCAACCTGTCAATGACGGCGCGATCATTTTTGGAGCAGGCGGGCGCAATTCCGACTCCGTCGCTCGAAATATTTTACACGACGACAGCCACGTTTACGGCGTTCGCGCTGACAAGCCACTTTTACAGGACGATTCAAAAATCCGGCGTGCGATACGTTTTGCTCGCGACGGAAATTATAATTTGTATGCTGCTTATGCGCAGTCTCAATCTGTCTTACGACGGAGTGATTATGCTCGTCGTCGCCGACCTGATGTATCGCTACGAAGGACATCACCACGAATATATTTTGCTCGCCGCAATGATTTGCCTGTACTTCATGGCGAATTACGATATGGCGATTTTCCGCACGAAAATTATTTCGTTCGAGGCTTACGCGTCCTATTACAGCGTCGACGCCAAAGCCGTTATCTTGGCGATTCGCAACACGTTTTATTCCGTGAACGTCGTATTCTTCGTGTTCTATCTGATTCTGCTCGTCAAAAATAAGCACGAGGAAAAGGAACGTATCCGTCTGCTCAATGAGCGGCTGGAGGAGGCGAATCAACGTCTGCGCGCTTATGCAATCGAAGTCGAGCAGATGGCGGAGACTCGCGAACGCAACCGCCTTGCCCGCGAAATTCACGACACGTTGGGGCACGCGCTCACGGGCATTGTCGCAGGACTTGACGCCTGCATTATGACGTTGGAAGTCGCGCCCGAAGTCACAAAGCAACAGCTCAACAAAATTCGCGACGCCGCCAAAAAAGGTATCACCGACGTGCGCCGCTCCATGAAAAAATTGCGCCCCGACGATTTGGAACGGCTGCCCTTCCAAGAGGCACTCAAGGAGATGACGCGCAATTATTCCGAGTCGTCGGGCATGGAAATAACTTTCGACATTTTCAGTTGGTCGGAACATTTGCGGCAAGATCAAGAGGACGTGATTTACCGCGTGTTGCAGGAGAGCATTACCAACGCCAAGCGTCACGGGCACGCCACGAAGGTCAAGATAACAATCGGCGGCAACGAAAATTACATGCTGATTGTCATTGCGGACAACGGGCAGGGTTGCGACAACGTTACGCAGGGCTTCGGACTCAAGCACATGCGCGAGCGGCTGGAACTTTTGCACGGGACGATTCATTATTGGAGCGACGAAGGATTTATCGTCGAGGCGATGATTCCGCTCAATCGGGAGGTCGACCATGATAAAAATTTTGATAGCTGACGATCAAGAACTCATTCGCGAGAGCTTGAAAATTGTTTTGGACATGAACGCCGATATGGAAGTTGTCGGCACGGCGGAGGACGGCGGCAAAGTTCTTGAGCTGCTCAAAAAAAATTTGCCCGACGTGATTTTGATGGATATTCGTATGCCCGAACTCGACGGCGTCCAATGCACCAAAACCGTCAAAGAAAAATTTCCCGCCGTGAAAATAATTATCCTTACGACGTTTGACGACGACGAATATGTTTATTACGCGCTCAAATACGGCGCGAGCGGTTACCTGCTCAAAGGCTGTTCGGTGCAGGAATTGACGGCGGCGATTCATACCGTGATGAACGGCGGCTCCATTTTGAATCAGGGCGTCATTACGAAGGTCGTCAAGCTGTTCAGTCAACTTGCGCAGACGAATATCGCAATGGAGGTCGACGAAAAAAATATCGCCGAATTGACGCGCACCGAACGCAACATTACGAGCTTGGTCGGACGCGGGCTGTCGAACAAGGAAATTGCCGAGAAACTTTTTCTGTCGGAAGGCACAATCCGAAATTCGTTGAGCTCCGCGCTGTCGAAACTGCACCTGCGAGACCGCACGCAGTTGGCGATTTGGGCGGTGCAAACGGGCTTGACGCTTAAGACTGGTTGATTGACATTATGAGTCGGAAAAAAATTTTCGTGATAATCTGCGCGGCGGCGATTGTGATTTTCGGCGCGGCGTATCGGCTGAATCAGCCCGTGACGTTGACAATCGGCATCTTCGCGGGCAACAACTGGGACGTGCCGCAGGGCGAGCCTTACGCGATAATCGACGAGGTCATCAAAAATTTCGAGGCGGACAATCCGAACGTGCACGTCAAATACGTCAGCGGCATCAAGAAGGAAGATTACAGCGAATGGCTTGCCGAACAGTTCATTTCCGGCGACGAGCCCGACGTATTCTTTCTGCCCGCTGACGATTTTAATTTGTATGCGTCGACGGGCGCGCTGATGAATTTGGACGACTTCATTGCGGGCGACAAAAATTTTTCAACAGACGTGTATTATCCCGCCGCGTTCAATTTCGGGCGGCAGGAAAATATTTCATACGCGTTGCCCTGCGAAAGCACGCTGACGTTTATGTTCGTCAACAAAAGTTTGCTCGCCAAGGAAGGCATTGCGCTTCCGAAAAACGATTGGACGTGGCAAGATTTTCTGGACATCTGCCGCAAAGTTACGCGCGACACTGACGGCGACGGCGTCCCCGACCAATTCGGCTGTTATGATTATTCGTGGCAACACGCTGCCGAATCCAACGGCATGAAATTTTTCCGCGACGACGGGCGCACGTCTTACTTTGCCGATTCGCGCATGGAGGAGACGATTAAATTTTTGATGGAGCTTCGCAGTGTCAATCGCGGGCACGAAGTCACGCCGAAAGATTTTGACGTGGGCTGCGTCGCCTTCCGACCGTTCACCTTCGCCGAATATCGCACGTACAAGCCGTATCCGTGGCGCATCAAAAAATATTCGTCGTTCGAGTGGGACTGCATAAAAATGCCCGCAGGATTTTCCGGCGGGAATATTTCCGTTATGGATACTTTGCTTGTCGGCATGAGCTCGCGCACGGAGCATAAGGCTTTGGCGTGGGCGTTGCTGAAAAAAATTTGCTTCGACAAGACGACGCAACGGCTTATCCTGAAAAAATCGCAAGCACTGCCCGTTCGCCGCGATGTGATTCTTTCGGTCGAGGCGCAGGAAATTTTTTCGTGGGAGCCCGACGAGACTTCCGCGATGACTGCCGCCGACATAAGCGACGCAATGGACGAATCGGTTATGCCGTTCAAGTTCAAGAACTACCGCGCCGCCATGCTCTTTGCCGACAGCGAGATAAATAAAATTCTTGACGGGACTGTCCCGCTCAACAACGCGCTGAACAAACTGCAAAAGGAAGTCAACGCCCGTCTGCAATATTGAAGTAACCGCAATAAAAAAATCCCGCCGCATTTGACGACGGGAAATTTTTTATTTGTGACGTTCAAGTTTACGGACGGGGTTTGCCGCATTCGGCGCAGAATTTGCCTTTGTTGACGGTGCCGCACTCGCAAGTCCATTCGTCGCTGACGGGACGGGGTTTGCCGCATTCGGCGCAGAATTTGCCCTTGTTGACGGTGCCGCACGCAGGACATTTCCATTCGTTGACGACGGGCTTGGGTTGACCGCACTCCGCGCAGAATTTGCCGTGATTGCCTTCGTGACCGCAAGCCGCGCACTTCCACGTTGACGCCTGCTGTTGAGTTTGAGTTTGAGCCGCCGCTTGAGCTTGAGCTTGTTGCTGTTGAGCCATTGCGAACAAATTGCCCGCGTTGATTCCGCCCGCATTAGCCGCCATGTTCATGCCCATGAAGCCGACTGCCGCGCCCGCCGTATTTTGTGCCGCAGACTGCATTGCCGTAGCTTGCGCGCCCGTCAAATGTGCCGCCGCCATTGCCGGATTTCGGAGTGCGCCGTTGCGTTGCATTTCCTTAATCATCTGCGCATCTTCTTCGCTCGCGCTGACGTTGCTCACGCCGAACGAAACGACTTTCAAGCCGCGCAGGTCGCCCCATTTGCGGCTTAAGACTTCGTTGAGCGCGTCGGCAATTTCCATTGTGTGCGCGGGCAATGCGCTGTAACGAATGCCTTTTTCAGACAGCATTGCGAACGCGGGTTGCAGTGCCGTCATAAGTTCGGTCTTGAGTTGCGAATCAATTTCCGAACGGTTGTAAGTGTCTTTGACGTTGCCGCAGACGTTGGTATAAAACAGAATCGGATTGGCGATTTTGTAGCTGTAGGAGCCGAAACATTTTATCGCAATGTCCACGTCGAGCCCGATGTTGTTGTCGACGACGCGGAACGGAATTGGCGTGGGCGTGCCGTACTTGTTGCCGACAATTTCTTTCGTGTTGAAGTAATAGATACGTTCGTCGCGTCCGGTGTCACCGCCGAAAGCAAAGCGTTCCTTCATGGCGAAGAAAATATCCTGAATATTTTCGGCAAGCGTCTTGTTGCTGTTGAACAGGCTCGGTTCGGCGGACTTGTCGTAAATGTATTCGCCGCTGTCCGCGCAGAAGTCGATGACTTTGCCCTGTTGGACGATCATCATGCATTGCCCGTCGTTTACGGAAATTCGAGAGCCGTTGGTTATGATGTTGTCGTCGCCGTCGTTGGAGCTCCAGCTGTGACTTTTGCGCCTGTGACCTTTGGCAACGAGAATTTCGGGCGAGAGGCTGTCGCAGTAAAAAAATTCCTTCCACTGGTCGCCGAGCACGCCGCCTGCCGACGCCAACGCCGCTTGAATCAATCCCATAAGAACTCCTCCTTTAAGTTGCGTTGCACGTATGATAGCGAATCGTCCGCGCAATGTAAAGCTTGCGTCCGTTGACGTGGCGTCGCGCAGTCCGAAACGTTTCGATTTAAATTGTCGTTTAGCATCTACTTTCTCTTTGCTCGCACAAAGAAATTCACCGCGACAGTTGCGCGTCCATGCGCGGTCCAAATTTCGCGGCGGGCGGGGCGTCCACGTGCGACCACAACTTCCGTAAACGCACATCCCAACGTTGACAGATTAACCGGCGCAAATTATGATTGATTGACTTCAAAGGAGGTAACCAATTTGGAAACATTGACAGGAATGGAACGCACGCACCATTGCGGCGAATTGCGCAAAACTGATGTCGGAACTCAAGTTCAACTGGCGGGCTGGGTATCGCGGCGCAGAGATCACGGCGGCTTGATTTTCGTCGACATGCGCGACCGTAGCGGGCTCGTGCAAATTGTTTTCGACGGCTCGACCGAAGGACTCGACTTCGCAAAGGCTGAAACGCTCCGCAACGAATTTGTTATCGGCGTGCGCGGAAATGTTCGTGCCCGCTCCGAAGACACGATTAATCCGAAAATGGCGACGGGCGAAGTTGAAGTTCTCGTTACGGAACTGCGAGTGCTCAACAAGGCGAAGACTCCGCCGTTTTACATTCAAGACGGCGTCGACGCGGACGAAATGGTTCGCCTGCGCTATCGGTATCTTGACCTGCGCCGACCCGAAATGCAACGCAACATCATGCTCCGCCACCGCGTGACAAAAATCATGCGCGACTACCTCGACGAAAACGGCTTCCTCGAAATTGAAACGCCGATGCTGTGCCGCTCAACGCCCGAAGGTGCCCGCGATTTTTTGGTGCCGAGCCGACTCAATCCCGGACAATTTTACGCACTGCCGCAGTCTCCGCAAATTTTCAAGCAACTGTTGATGGTCAGCGGCTTTGAAAAATATTTCCAAATCGTGCGCTGTTTCCGCGACGAAGACTTGCGCGCTGACCGTCAGCCCGAATTCACGCAGCTCGATATCGAAACGTCGTTCCTGAATCAAGATCAAATTATCACGATTATGGAAGGGCTCATCAAAAAAATTTTCGCCGCGACGCTCGACGTTGAGCTTCAGACGCCGTTCCTGCGTATGAGTTGGGACGAGGCGATGACGCGTTTCGGCACCGATAAGCCCGACCTGCGCTTCGGCATGGAACTGCAAGACATTTCCGAATTCGTGACGGGCTCCGACTTCAAAGTTTTCAACAGCGTGCTTGAACACGGCGGGCAAGTCAAAGTTATTCGCGTCGACGATTACGCCGACATTCCCCGCCGCGAACTTGACGGGCTTGTCGAATACGTCAAGACTTACGGCGCGAAGGGCTTGGCGTGGATTCAATACACCGCCGAAGGCGTGAAGTCCCCGTTCAAGAAATTTTACACCGACGAAACTTTTGAGCGCATTAAGCAGGCGACGGGTTGCAAGACGGGCGATTTACTGTTGGTCGTCGGCGACAAAGCGTCCGTCGTCGCGCAGGCACTTGGCGAACTTCGGCTTGAAATGGCGCGTCGCAGAAACTTAATCGACGCCGACAAACTTTGCTTCCTGTGGATTGTCGATTTCCCGATGTTCGAGTACGTCGAGGAGGACAAACGCTACAAGGCGATGCATCACCCGTTCACCGCGCCGCGCGAAGAGGACATTGAATTTTTGTTGAGCGACCCCGCCCGCGTCAAGGCGAACGCTTACGACATTGTGCTTAACGGCGTGGAAGTCGGCGGCGGCAGCTTGAGGATTTATCGCAGCGACTTACAGGAAAAAGTCTTCGAGGCTATCGGCTTGACGCACGAAGAGGCTCACGCGAAGTTCGGCTTCCTTATGGACGCGTTCGAGTACGGCACGCCTCCGCACGGCGGAATTGCCTTCGGACTTGACCGCCTTGTTATGTTGATGGCGAAACGCAAATCAATCCGCGACGTGATACCTTTCCCGAAGACGCAAAGCGCGATTGACCCGATGAGCCACGCGCCGAGCGAAGTCGACGAAAAACAGTTGCGCGATCTGTCGATTCGCACTGCCGTCAAGAAAAAATAATTCGTGTCGTGCAAAAAAATTTATCCCCGCCGCTCAATCGAGTGACGGGGATTTTTTTATTGCCGCGAAAATTTTTATCGCAGAAGCCCCAAAACGGATTGTTCATTGTGATTCGCCTGCGACAGCATTGTTTGCGACGAACGCGTTAAAATTCTGTAGCGCGTGAAGTCTGTCATTTCCTTTGCCATATCGGCGTCGCGGATTGTCGATTCGGACGCTTGAACGTTTTCGCTTGACGTGGAAAGATTCAAATGCGTTACGTCCAGCCGCTGAAGATACGCGCCCATATTTGTCGCTTCGTCAAGCGCAATTTCCAATGCCGTATTGACATGACCAATCGCGGCGCGGGCGTGTTCGTGAGTGATGACGTTGGTGTTGTCGAGATTGAGCGCACTTGTCCGCAAATCGTTTATGTACATGTGGAAACGTTGCCCCGCCTCCGAGCCGTGTTGCGCCCAAAGCGGCTGATAGTAAGTGTTCGGCATATCCACGGCAGGCAAGTTTTCCATTTTATCATTCGGAATGAGACCCGCTTTAAACAGCATTGACTGACTGCCGCCGCCGCCCTGCTTGATATAGACTTCGCCGTCGTCGGTTTTCCCCAATGTGATGGTATGCTTTGAATTATCAAACAAAACTTCGTCTGAATTGTACATGCCTTGGACAGATTTGACGCCGTCATAAAATGCCTCTGCCAATTCGTCGGGATTTGTTACGCCTTTAATGCCGATGGTGAATTCTCCTGCATTTCTATCTGCTTTTTTAGTTACGCCGTTTATGGTAGTTTCTGTACCTGCTAAACTTTTATAACTGGATGTCGTATTGTTTGCGTCGAAGCGAACATTTATATATTGAGTGCAACTGCCGCATAGAACGGTAAAGCCTTGATTGTGCAAAGTGGCAGCATAACCGTATTTTCTGAACATGCCCGAAAAATCCATTATCGCCGTGTGCGGAACTCCTTCAAAACCGACATTGGCATCAAATGAAAACCAGCTGCCACCGCCGTCGCGACTTTGCAGATATCTTGCCGGATCCGTAAAGTTGCCGCCGGCACGGAAATTATCGACGAGATTTTCAATCGTGCCGCCTTGCGCTATTTCTTTGAGAATTTCCAAACCGGCGTTCGTCCACGTGCCGTCGAGGAGTTTTTTGCCGTTGTATTCCGTGATGTCGACAATGTCGTTGATTGTCTCCATACGTTGCGCGAATTCCTTTTGCATGACGCGGCGGTCTTCGTCGGTGTTGGAGTCGTTGGCGGCATTTATGGCGAGCTCCTTCATCGTGCGCAGATTGTCGACAATCTGACTGATACCGCGTTCCGCCGTCCTAATCAGCGCGGAGTCGTTCTGAATGTTCTCGTAGCCCTGTGAAAAGGCGCGAATCATGTTGCGCATACGTTCGCTTATCGCGTAGCCCGACGAATTGTCTTTGGCGTTTACGATTTTCAAGCCGCTGGCGAGTTTTTCGTGAACTTTTTCGGCGTGAGTCCGATTCTCTTTGTAAGCGTTGATTGCCGTCTGGGAATGCGCTTCATTTCTCATGATATGCATAGACATATGAACACATCCTTTCTGTTGCCGATTGATGACGATATTTTTAGTCGCTCGTCAATCGACACGTCGAGAGCGCACCGCCGAATTAACCATGACCGAAGCCATGATCATCACCTCCATGTAAAAATTGTCCTTGATATAAATCTTATCGGCATTTTATTTAACATTGTTGCGCGTGTCAATTTGATTCGCGGAAAAAATTTTTTGGCGTGCGGACGCGAATTTTTCAGCCGAAAAATTGTTATAAAAGGTCGCGTCACGACAAGCTTGACAAGCATTTTTGGCAATGATAATATTGGCGCGCTTTTGACAGGCATGAAAATTTTGGAAGGAGGTGGGCGCATGCCAACCATAAATCAATTAGTGAGGAAAGGTCGTCAGAGCCAAGTTGAAAAATCGACGGCTCCGGCTCTGAAAGAGTGTCCGCAAAAACGCGGCGTGTGCACCCGTGTTTATACGACGACGCCCAAGAAACCGAATTCGGCACTTCGCAAGGTCGCGCGTGTCCGCTTGACAAACGCCATCGAAGTCACTGCTTACATCCCCGGCATCGGGCATAATTTGCAGGAACACAGCGTTGTACTCATTCGCGGCGGACGTGTCAAAGATTTGCCGGGTGTTCGCTACCATATCATTCGCGGCTCCCTCGATACCGCCGGCGTTCAAGACCGCAAGCAAGCGCGTTCCAAATACGGCGCGAAGAAAGCTAAAGCCAAGAAGAAGTAATTAGGGACTAGGGACTAGGGACTAGGGACTAGGGACTAGGAACTAGATTCTAATCAAAGGAGGAGCAAGAATGCCAAGAAAAGGTTCTGTGCCTAAACGCGACGTTCTGCCGGATCCTGTCTATCACTCAAAGACGGTTGCGAAGTTCATAAATAAAGTCATGCTGTCGGGCAAAA
>JADEZP010000069.1 GCA_015206805.1 Quinella sp. 1Q7
TTGACGAGGTGTTCGAGGATTTTGTCCCACAAGCCGTTAAGGCGAGCACGACGATAAAAGCTGTGCACGGTAAAGACCGGTGGAAAATCATGGGGCAAATTACGCCACTGGCAACCCGTTTTCACCAGATACAACACCGCATTGACCAATTCTCTCTTTTCCCATTTGTACTTACGCATATTGGAGAACAAGGGCGCGATAACTTCCCATTGCTCATTGGTTAAATCTGTTTCGTATTTCTGTCTCATAATGTACCTACTATATCACTTTTTTGATGTGAACACACGTTCTAATTCCACATTTCTAATTAATTTTAGTCCATGTGCGAGCCGCCGTTGATGTCGATGTCTTCGCCCGTGATATAGCCCGCTTCTTTGGAGGCAAGGAAGACAATCGGACCGGCAACTTCAAAGACTTCGCCGATACGTTTCATCGGGATGTCTTGAGCAAGTTTGATGTCGTCTTCGGGCGTACCGTTCATGTTCTTGCGGATGTCGGTGTTGATTGCGCCGGGGCACACGCAGTTGACGGTGATTCCGTATTCGGCGACTTCGCGGGCAAGGTTTTTGCTGAATCCGAGGATAGCGGCTTTGGACGCGCTGTAATGTGCACCGCCGAAGACGCCGCCGCCGCGTTTAGCCGAGACGCTCGACAAGCTGACGATACGACCGTATTTGCGCTCCTTCATGACTTCGACGACGGCTTTGGTGATGAGGAACGTGCCGAACATGTTGACGTTGAAAATGCGTTTGATGTCGGCAAGCGTCATGTCGTGAACGGTGACGCGTTGGGTGATACCTGCGTTGTTGACCAGAACGTCAATCTTGCCGTATTTGTCCTTGACGTTTTTGACGAACGCGTTGACGGACTCTTCGTCGGCAATGTTGAGAACGAAGCCGTCAGCCTTGTAGCCGGCAGCCTGAATCTCCGCGACGGTGTCTTTGCAGCCCTGTTCGTTCATGTCGGCGATAATGACTTGCGCGCCCGCCTCCGCGAACATGTTGGCGATGCCGCGACCGATGCCGCGTTTGGAGCCCGAACCCGTAACGATGACGACCTGGTCTTTGAAATCAAACATGATGAAACTCCTCCTGTAAAAAATTTTATATCAAAGTGCTTTGGCGGCGGCAACAATACCTTCGACGGTGACGCCGTTCTTTGCAAGCAGACGTTCATAAGGCGCGGATTCGCCGAACTGATCTTGAATGCCGAGACGTTTGACTTTGCCCTTGCCGGCTTCCGCGACGACTTCGCAGACTGCCGAGCCGAGCCCGTTCAAAATGTTGTGGTCTTCGACGGTGACGATTTTGCCGATGTTTTCGATGCAGTCTTTGACGCAGGCAACGTCGAGCGGCTTAATCGTGTGCATGTCGACGACTCTGGCTTCGCAACCTTCCTTGGCAAGTTCTTCGGCGGCGGCAATGGCAAGGCGGACTGTGTCGCCGTTTGCGATAATTGCAACGTCTTTGCCGTCGCGGACGAGGTGAGCTTTGCCGATTTCAAACTGCGTGTTCTCGTCGTAAAGAATCGGAATGGCGTCACGTGTGAAGCGCAGGAAAACGGGTCCGTCGAATTCGGCGGCGGCGCGGACGAGCTTACGAGCCGCCCAATAATCCGCAGGCATAATGACCGTCATGTTCGGGATTGTGCGCATGACGCCCATATCCTCAATCGCTTGATGGCTTGCGCCGTCGTTTGCGGGAGTAACGCCGCCGTGTGAGCAGGCGATTTTGACGTTGAGGCGCGGATAAGCAATTTCCTGCCGAATCATTTCGCACATACGCAACGAGCCGAAGACTGCGTAGGTGACGACGAACGGGATTTTGCCGCACGTGGCGAGACCTGCCGCGACGCCCGCCGCATTCTGTTCGGCGATACCAACGTTGATGTGTTGAGCGGGCAACGTTTTGATGAAGTTGGTCGTTTTGCAGGATTTGCCGATGTCCGCGTCGACAACGAGAATGTTACGATTTTCCTTGCCGAGGGCGACGATTTCTTCGCCGAATCCGTCGCGAGTTGCCTTTTTATCCATAATGTTCACTCCTCAAAAATTTTCTGCGGACGATTAGAATCCGGCTTCGATTTCGGCGATGGCCTGTTCCCATTGCTCCTTGTTGGGGGCGATACCGTGCCACGCCGCCTGATTTTCCATGTAGGAGACGCCTTTGCCCTTTGTGGTGTGACCGATGATGCATTTGGGTCTGCGGCTGTGCAGGTGCATGCGGATTTCGTCGAACGTGCGAACCATTTGCGCCATATCGTTGCCGTCGATTTCGTAAATCTCAAAGCCGAATGCGCGGAATTTTTCGCCGAGGTCGCGGTTGGGCATAACTTCATCAGTCGTGCCGTCAATCTGCAAATTGTTCACGTCGACGAAAATCGTCAAGTTGTCGAGCTGATATTTGTTGGCAGTTTGAGCCGCCTCCCAAATTTCGCCTTCCTGACATTCGCCGTCGCCGAGCACGCTGAATACGCGGCAGGGTTTATTGTCGAGTTTCATGCCGAGAGCCATGCCGACTGCGCAGGCGAATCCTTGACCGAGTGATCCCGTCGGAATGTCGATGCCGGGGCAATGATGATTCGGGTGACCTTGGAGCGGCGAACCTTCCTTGCGCAACGTGTACAGCACGGTTTCGGGGAAGAAGCGCAACGTTGCAAGCGCGGCGTACTGAATCGGGCAGACGTGCCCTTTCGACAGGACGAAACGGTCGCGATCTTCCCATTTGGGATTTTTCGGGTCGACGTTCATTTCGTAAAAGTAGCACGCCGTCACGAACTCTGCCGCAGAAAGTGAGCCGCCGGGGTGACCGGATTGCGCCTCGTAGATCATCGTGACGACCTTCTTGCGCAAATCCTTTGCGATCTCCTTGAGATCCTCGACTGAACGTTTCTTCATGGAATAAACCTCCTTATGTTGAACGCGGGGCACGTTGTCGCGCCCACAGTTACTTCGGCAATTTCGGAGCCGTCGGCACTAAGGTTTGAACTTTCAAGCGTGTTCTCGTTGCCCGAAAGTCCAAAGCTTAAAGCTGATTGCCGGTGAAAATCATGTTGCGATTGTCACCGAGAATTTTTTATCGTGCCGCGTCGAATAAAGCTTGCTGTTTGGCGTTAAAAACTTCTATAAACCTGAGTGTCTCTTCGCGCGAAGAAAACTTCGGCACGTAATTGGCATTTGCACAGCCGCAGAGTTTCCTGTTGCATTGGATTGCGTGAATTAAATTGTCGCGCGCGGCTTTGAGCGAGCCTTTTTCGTAAATGTTACACGTATTGGGTGGCGCGTAGCAAATCAGTCCTCTGCAAAGCCCATCCTCTTCAATCCGCAAATTAGCCGTGTTTGCCACGCAATACATGCCGCTGAAGTCCGCCAATCCGTTTGTGTAATTCGGGTCGATGTTCACTGTCTCAATGAGTTGTCGCTTGCCGTCGATTTCAATGTCGTGGAACATGTGCATCATCGTCGGCGATTTTTTAGTGACTTTGACTTTGACTGCCCGCTCCAGTGCGTGGAAATATTTTATGGTTTCTTGTATCCATTGCAGGTCGTCTTCGGTGTATCGCGGGTCAATGCAGTTTGGCAAGCGAATCGTCTTGACTTCCATTCTGAACGGGAAACGTTTTCTGTACTCGCACAATATGTCGAAAATCAAGTGGACTTCCTCGCGCTTGTCGGGATTGAACATCAGCGGGATATACAGATTTACGTCGTTCGCCAGTAGCTCAATCAGTTCCAAAATATGTTCCATGTCGACGTGATCCGTGTGCACCGAAATTTGCATGGAGATGTTTACGGATTTTGCTATATCGGCGATTTTTCGGTAAAGCTCCTCGTTGCGTGAGCCGTTCGATACAATTGAAACTTCCCGCAGTCGCTCTTGCAAGGTGTCGCGCAACATGTAGATTAAATCCATCATGTGCGGGTGAATCGTGGGTTCGCCGCCGGTAAATATGATGTCGTAGTGCGGTCGATTAAGCGACGCGATGTTGTCGACGGCGTTCTTCAGTTGCTCCAACGTCGAGAACGGTAACTGGGGGGGGGTAGCGCGTCCGTAGCCGTAGTGAAAACAATATGTGCAACGGTAATTGCATCTTGTCGTCAGCAGCCAATCTACTTGAAGCGGCATATCGTAAAATGCCTCGTATGCGCCTGCTCTGATAATTTTCATGGGTCATTGCCTCCGTCGGTCAAATGCTCGCCGTGATTAACGCGGGGCGCGACCTGCAACGCAACTTGTAAGCCGCGCCCGTTGTTATCGTTGGTAAGGCGGATAGCAGTTAATCTATTGAGCGATTAATTGTTGAGTGAGCATTTGATTTCGCTGATGACGCCGTTTTGCGCCGTGTAGATGACTTTGGACTTTTTGTCGCCGCTGTTGTATTCGTATTCGGCACCGTTGGCGATTTGGCGAATGGCGTCCGCAGGACCGCAGTAGTCGTTGAGCGCGTATTCGCTTGCGCCGACGTAAATGCCTTCGGGCGTGTCGAAGTCAGCACCGGTCGTGGAAATTTCCTTGACCTTGTTGGCGTCGTCGAGCGTGACTTTGAGCCCGTTGACGAACGTCATAACTTTGCCGTCGACAGCCGTAGCTTCGCCGAACATAGCCTGCACGTCGTCGAGCGTTGTGGAGCCGGGCACGAGACCTCCGAGCGCGACCATTCGTCCATTGACGTCGGCAGTAACGTCGTCGAGTTTCTGCGCGGCGTCGTCCATAGCGGATTGAGCGGCGTCCTTAGCCTCGTCGACTTTGGCAGTAGCGGCGTCCTTAGCTTCGTCGACTTTGGCAGTAGCGACGTCCTTAGCTTCGTCAGCTTTAGACTTAGCCTCGTCGACCTTGGCGGCGGCGTCGGACTTAGCCTCGTCGACTTTCTGTTCGACTTTGGCGGCGGCTTCTTGAGCGTCCTTTTTCGCGCCGTCCATTGCGTTGTTGCCGCAACCCGTGGCAAGTAACATTGTCGCGAGCATCAGGGTAGCTAAACACTTTTTCATGGGAACATACCTCCGAAATTTATTCTCCGCGCTACACGAAAAGCAGCGGGAGTTGCGGAATGTATGTTACCAACAGCAACACAATTAAGCAAGCGATAATCAGCGGAATGACGGCGACGGATATATCTTTCAGCGAGACGTTTGCTATTCCGCAGCCGACGAACAAGTTTATTCCGACGGGCGGCGTCACGAGACCGATTGACAAGTTCAAGACCATTACCGCGCCGAAGTGAATCGGGTCGATACCGAGACTCAACGCGACGGGCAGGAATAGCGGCGTAAAAATCAGCACGGCGGATGTCGCGTCCATGAAACAGCCCGCGATTAGGAAGATGATGTTTGCGATAAGCAGGAACATTATGTAGTTGCCGCCCGTGATTTCGATGAGCCCGTCGCTGATTGCCAAGTCGAGTCTGGCGCGTGTGAGGATATACGCGAACAAACTTGCCGTCGCCGTAATGAACATGACGACTGCCGTTGTCGTGGTGGAGTTGACGAAAATTTCGTACAGGTCTTTAAGCTTGAGCGTGCGATAGATAAAGAATCCGACGAACAGCCCGTAAACCGCAGATGCCGCCGCAGCTTCAGTCGGCGTGAAGATACCGCCGTAGATGCCGCCGAGAATGATACCGGGCATCAGCAGTCCCCAGAATGCTTCCTTGAACGACTTCCAACGCTCTTCGCCCGACGCTTTGGGCAGGAGTTCGATTTTCAAGTTGCGGGTCGTCCACATTGCGACGATAATCAGCGCGATACCGATCATTGCGCCGGGGACGATACCTGACAAGAACAGTTTGCCGATTGACGTATCGGCGACGGAGCCGTAGACGACGAATGTGATTGACGGCGGAATAACGATACCCGTCGCGCCCGCCGCAGCCATCAACGCCGCGCTGAATGCGGGCGGATAACCGACCTTGACCATTGCGGGGATAAGAATCATGCCCAGTGCCGCGACCGTTGCCGGACCGGAGCCGCTTATCGCCGCGAAGAAACATGCGACCGAGACCATAACGACAATCAGTCCGCCGCGCAGGTGTCCGACGCAACTTTGCGCGAAATTAATCAGACGTTCGGAAATGCCTGCCTTTTCCATGACGTTGCCGCCGAGGATAAAGAACGGTACCGCCAGCAGGACGAATTTACTTGTCGCGGACGAAAAGATACGCGGCAACATCGTCATAATCGTATCGAGCGGACGACCTGCTCCGTCAATCAGCATGCCGAAAACGCTTGATACGCCGAGACAAATTGCAATGGGCGTGCCGACGAGCAGGAACACCGCAAAGCTCAAGAAAATTACGGGACCTATCATTTGTCGTCGCCCTCCTTGCCGCTTACCGTGTCAATCAGCATGAACAAAAACTCAATCGTGATGAAGAATGCGCCCAGCGGCACGAACGAGCCGAATATCCATTCCGGCCACTGCATACCCGCCGTAACTTGTCCGTGATAGATTTGGCTTTGCACCATGTTAATGCCGTACCAGAACAGCGCGGCGGAAAAGAACGTTGCCAGCGCGTAACTCATCGTTTGAATCGCACGCTTGAGCCCTGCGGGGAACAGGTCAAGTATCGCCGTGAAGCCCAAGTGAGCTTTGCGCCTTGCCGCCGCCGCCGAGCCGATTAAGCTCAACATAACGAACAGATACGTCGTAATTTCCTCCGAGAATGAAAACGACGCGCTGAATACGTAGCGGGCAATGACGTTCGCGAATGTCAGCGATGTCATTATGATAAGGCAGATCGCGCAGATGATGTCTTCGATTTTGCCTAAGATTTCTCGCATGTCGACTGCCTCCTTACTTCATGCGGAAGGCTTTGCAAGCCTCGTCGCCGTATTTAGCCATGAGTTCTTGACGGACGCCCTGAACTTTGTCTTGGAAGGGCTTGAGCTGTTCGGGACTTAACACGATAACTTCCATGCCGCCCTGCTCGAATTTTTTGCGCAGATTCTCTTCGTCGTTCTCGACAAGATCGCGACCCCATTCGCAAGCCTCTTTGGCTTTGGCGCGGATAAGTTCTTGCGTCTTGGGCTCAAGACTGTCGAAAATCTTTGTGTTGGCGACGAACAGATAATTTTCGTAAGTGTAATTCCAGACCGTCATGTACTGTTGAATTTCGTTGACTTTGGCGGAATTTGTGACGGAAAAGCCGTTTTCCTGCCCGTCGATTGTGCCCTGTTGAATGGCGGTGAAAGCTTCTGACCAGCTCATTGCAACGGGGTCGGCACCGAATGCGCGCCAAAACTTAAAATAAACCTCGCCGCCGGGCACGCGGATTTTCAGACCTGCGACATCTTCGGGCTTAAGCACGGGGTGCTTGCCGTTGGTAATTTGTCTGAAACCGTTGTGCGCCGAGGCGAGGAAAGTCATACCCTGCGTGGCGAGAATTTTTTTGTAGTATTCGCCGCCCGTCGTGTCGATAATTTCACGCGCTTCTTGGTAGTTGTTAAAAGTCCACGGTATCGTTGCAATCAAAAGATGTTCGTCCATGACCGCCATAACGCCCGCCGCATACGCCGCCAAATCGACCGCGCCGTCGGCAATCATTTCGATACCTTTCGAGGCGTTGCCGCCCGCGAGCTGATCGTTCGGGAAAACGTCGATGGTAATATTCCCGCCGCTCTCTTGTTCCATGAGCTCCGCAAACTTCATCGCAACTTTGGTATCCGTCGCAATGTTCGTGCCGTTGACGCTCATGACCAGCTTGATTTTCTGATAGTCGCCCTCTTTGCGCGGACCGTCTGCCGCTTGTTCACCGCAACCCGTCACGGCGAGCAAACTGCAGAATAGCAGCACCGACATCAGAATTTTTGTCAACATCGGCATTTTCAAACCGATTCCCCCCTCTGCTGAAAAACCCTCTACACTCTGTTGTGCCAACATAGGACGTTGGTTAGATTGTGCGCATAATATCATAGCCGCAAATAATATGTCAACAGCCCGCAGGAAAAAATTTTCGGTCGGCGGAGCTTTGAGCGCGTCAATCGGATTCAACGGCGCGTCGCGGATAAAATTTCGGTCGGCGGAGCTTTGAGCGCGTCAATCGGATTCAACGTCGCGTCACTGAAAATTTTCGGTCGTCGGAGCTTTGAAAGCGTCGCAAAAAAAATCCCCCGTCGCCGTGACGAGGGAAATTTTTGTTGCAGGAAGGTTGACGAAAGTTTTTGCTTACTTGCCGAAAACCTCTTTGAGCTTCTGCGTCATCTCTTCTGCGGACAAAATATTTTTCAAGCCGATGGCGGAACCTGCCGCTTGAGCTTTTTCGACGAGATCCGCGCCGCAAACGAACAAGTCAGCCGCGCCGGGAACGATGTCGTCAATGGTCGTGTGGTCGACTTCAACGCCCTTGATGCCGAGTTGCTTGAGAGCCTTTTTGCAGTTCATTTCCATCATGAAAGACGTGCCGAGACCAGATCCGCAGAAACACAAGATTTTTTTGATAGCCATGATAGACCGCTCCTTTTGAAAAGTTATTGATTATTCCTCATCCGACGAGTCGTCTTTGACCGCCGGCTTGGGTGCCACGAAATTGTAGATAATCGGCGCAATGAACAGCACGACGATTAATCCGAAAAGCATTGAGCCGCCGAATGCCTTTGCGATGTTGCCGAAAACTATTCCGACAACCGTGAAGTCCGCGTCGGAGAATGTCGTATTCGCAAAGCCGAATGTGCCGAGGACGGGCAACAGTGCCGCCGCAAGGAACGTAACCATTATGCCGTGAACGAATGCGCCCGCCACGCAACCTTTGAGACCGCCGGTCGCATTGCCGCAGACGCCCGCCGTCGCGCCGCAGAAGAAGTGCACGACTGCACCGGGCAAAATTATCGCCGCCGCAATGCCGCCTTGATTGAACGCTGCCAAGCCCGCCAAGCCGACGATACCGCCGATGAATGACGACAGGAAGCCGATTAACACTGCGTTCGGTGCGTAGGGGAAAACAATCGGGCAGTCAATCGCGGGCTTTGAATTCGGAATGAGTTCTTCGGAAATGCCCTTGAACGCGGGAACGATTTCGGCGATTAACAGTCGGACGCCTGCAAGCACGATGTAGATACCTGCGGAAAACGTTATCGACTGCAGGACGGAAAAGACGATCCAGTTGCTTTCGCCCCAAATTTTAGCCGCCTCGTCGGGCTTACCGAATTCGGCGACGCCTGCAACGACGATATAGCAGAAGAACATTACGATTGCGATTGAAATTGTGTTGTCGCGCAGGAACGATAAGCCTTTCGGGAAGCTGACATCCTCGGAACTTTTGCCGCCCGCGAAGAGTTTGCCGATTTGTGCACTGATAAAGTAACATGAGCTGCCGAAGTGCCCCGGCGCAAGTGAATCGTCGCCCGTGATTTTTTCCATTGTCGGTTGCATGAGCGCGGGGAACATTGACATAACGAAGCCCAACAGCATTGCGCCGCCAACCGTCAACTGCCAACCTTCAAGCCCCGCAATGTCAAGCATGATTGTTATCAGGCACGCATATACAGCGCGTGGTGACCCGTCAAGAAAATGTACTTCCAACGCGAAAATCTTGCAAGGACGATGTTCATGCACATGCCCAACGCGAAGACCGCCGAAGTTTGCACCGCGTATTCCGTCAAGCCCATTGAGACAATCGCCTCATTGTTCGGCACGACGCCGTGCATATCGAACGCCATTTGGAACAGGTCGCCGAAGGGAACGATTGACTGTTGAACGACGCCCGCGCCCGCTCCCAACACGATGAAGCCGAGGATTGTTTTGATGGTGCCTTTGATTATGGCTTGACTGTCAGCTTTTTTGAGTATGAGACCGAGCATTGCGATAAGCCCGACGAAAATTGCCGGTGTCGACAAAATTTGCTGAATGTAGCGCAACAAGGTTTCCATAATTTCAACTCCTCCCGAAAAAATTTCAATCAGTCTTTGAAGTAGCCGTAAAGTTCTTTAGCGTCGGCGGCTTGCAAAATTTTTGCGGCAGTGTCCGCGTCCTGCAACAGTTCGGAAATTTTCACAAGCACTTGCAAGTGACTGTCCGCGTCTGCCGCCGAAAGTGTGATGAACAAATTCGCCTTGGCATCGGCGCGGGTGAAGGTGACTTCGTTCCGAAACAGCGTAACGGCAATTTGCGTTTTAATCGCGCCCTGTTCGGGACGGGCGTGCGGCATTGCCACGTGCGGCGCAATGCAGATGTACGGTCCGAGTTTTTCAACGTTGGCGATAATGCCTTCCTTGTAATCCGCCGTGACGAAGTTGCCACGCTCAAGCGGCGCGGTCGATTTGCGTATCGCGTCGCGCCAATCGTCGGCACCCTCCAAAATCTGAACGTTCTCTTCAAGCAACAGTTTCATGTGTCCACGTCCTTTCGTTTTGTTGCGGCAAAGATAACACGCGCGGGCGTTCATTAGAAGTCCAAATGTCCGAACGTCATTGCGCAAAAAAAAACTCCCCGAAGGGAGCGAATCGTCATAAAATTTCTTTCAGGACGGATAAAATTTCGTCGGCGGAGTTTGCGCTCCACAGCCGCGATAAATTTTTGTCGACGGATGCCAATCGCAAAAGTTCGTCCATGATTTTGAGGTGCCGCTCGTTATTTTCCGCGCTCAACATGAAAATCATTTTAGCCGCGCGGTTTTCGTTGAAGGGTATCGGCGTCTTGAATATCGTCAGCGACAAATCCAGCCGATTGACGCCGTCTTGCGGCTTGGCGTGCGCCAACATCACATCCGCGTTAATGAACATAAACAGCCCGTAATACATAGTATTTGAAATAATTGCGTCCAAATATTTTTCGACGATGCTACCGTCGCGAATCAGCGGTTCGCCCGCAAAATACACGGCGTCCGTCCACGTCATAAGCTCATCGGTCACGGAAATTTTGTCAGCCGTCAACAAATCCAAAATGCCCGGCTTAAAGTCCCCGTCGACTTCGATTGTATCGCTCGCGCCCTGCAAGCAGTTTTGAATTTCGCGCTTGACGGCGTCATAATTTTTCTTGTCGACGTATTTGCGAACAGCCTCGAACAAAATATCGGCAAGTCCGCCGCGCCAAAGTTGTCGCACGAGCCGATGATTCAAGATAAATTTGCGGTCGTCGTCCGTCAAAATCGGGTGCACGACAATCGCCGGCACAATGCTTTTAATCGGCGCGGTCGAAATTATCAAGTCGCAACCTTCCTGCACGTTGAAGGCGTCGACAGCCGCGACAAGTCCGACGATTTTCGCTTCGGGCAAAAGTTTTTCGATCTCATGCTTGAGCATGTTGCCCGTCGAAACGCCGTTGACGCAGACAATCAGAATTCGCAGTTGCGGATTTTTTTTCTCGTCGATTTTCAGGAACGCGCCGAAATGCAACGTCAAATACGCAACTTCGCTGTCGGTGACGGGCAAGCCGAGCATACGCTCCAAATATTTCGTGACGCTTTTGGTTATGTTGAACAGGTTCGGATATTCGCGCACAATGTCTTCGCGCATGGGATTGCCCAGTTGAATGCCGTACTTGAATCGATACAGCGACGACCGAATATGAATGAACAATGCCCGCTCAAGTTCGTCGCGCTCCGAAAAATACACGCAGGCAATTTTCTCGAATTCGCTGACCAAAGTCTTCACAATGCCGTAAATCGATTGATCCGACTTGTCCTCGAAAATTTTGTCCGTCGACACCGACAGCCGCGACCCCGGTAAATGCAGGCTCAAATAAATTTGCTCGTCCTCGCGCAGTTCGGGGAAAAATTTTTGCACCTGCCGAAACTCCCGCGACGCGAAAATTTTTTCACGCTTGAGCCCGACGAAATTCAGCGCGTCCGTCGAATTTTTCATTATCGGAAGCAGTGCCGCCAAACTGTACAAATTGCCCTCCACGTAATCAACCTTGAGCTCGGCTTTGACCGCGCAGAGTCGTTGGAAGTAAGCGTTAATTTCCTCGCGATTGAAAAACGACAGTTGCCCGTGCTCAAGCAGAATCCGCAACGAATCTTCGGCGCGTAAGACAGCTTGACGTTGTATTCGTGCAGTTGGCGAATCAAAATTTGAATGTCGTCGAAAATCGTATTGCGGCTGACTTGGCACGCCTCCATGAGCTGTTCGACGTAAACGGGCGACTCGCTCTGAATGACGTAGCAGGCGATAATTTTGGCGCGTTCGCTGGGCGAAAAGATGTATTCGTTGCGCTCGTCGCGTTTGTCGGCAAGGGCGTCGATTGAAATTTTTTCGTCGGGCGGAATGAAAATGCCTTTGCCGCGCACAATCTTCAGCGTCGGCAGGTTATGCGAATCCAGCCAATCGTTGATGTTGCAAATGTCGTAATAGACGCTGCGCCGCGAAACGCTCGTTTTTTCCGCAAGCTCGCGCATCGAAACATAATCCGTCGCGTGCAGGAGAAAACGTAAAATTTTGTTGCAACGTTCGCCGAGATTGTTAAGCATTGCCGCAGCTCCTTTCCGTGAATTTTCGGGAATTTTAACACCGCCGCAAGCTTCAACAAAGTACAAATGTCCGAACGCGTTCATGCAAAAAAAATCCCGCCGCTCAATCGAACGACGGGAAAGTTTCGCTGACCGTGGAATCGTCGGCAACCGTGCACTTGCCCGCGACGAAAAATTTTTCAATCGCGCAGTTCGTGCCGATAACGGCGTCGCGACACTTGATGACGGAGACCGCAGAATTTTCAAGCTCGACGATGTCCGCGTCAATGTTTTTGATTCGAACGCGTGAACGTTGCCCGCCGTATCCACGACAAAAAATTTCGCTCAAGCTGAATGTCGTCGTCGCGGACTTTCAACATTAGTACAGCTCGCCGCGATTGTCCACGACGAACAAATTCACATAATCCGCGCGGCAAAACTTTTTCATACAGCGGCAACATTATGTCGACGAATTGCCTTCGGGCGCATTGTTATTGACGGCGGCTGTCGTGAATGTCTTTCGGAGCGTCAATCGTTATCTGCGCGCCGTGAATATTGTATCGCTTTTGCGTTTCGGGCGACGTTGCGCCGTTGAGTTGCTACAAAAAATTCCCCGCCGCAGTCGGCAGGGAGTTTCGGACGCGTCAAGGCGTTCTGATACCGTCGAGCAGAATTTTTATTTTGAGGCGGATATTTTCTTGGAACGGGATGTCGAGCTTGCTGAAGGCGGTCGTCTGATAAATTGAGTGCACCATTTCCGAAATGATGTTTGACGGCACGTCGGCGCGAAATTCTCCGCGAAGTTGTCCGCTCTGTATGATGTCCTCGAACAGGTCGCGGAATCCCGGCGATAAGCTTTGCGGAATTTGTTCGGGCTTGTCGGAATGTTCACTCGCGCTTATGAACAGCGGCAGAATAAAACGGTTTTCGTCAATGAGCTTGGCTGTACATATGCAACACCGCTCCAAAAGTTCGCACGACGACGGATTGAGCTCGTCCGCCGCCGAAATTTTTTCAGAGACCTCCGCGCGCAAATTTTTCGCAAGCGTGAGCAAGACATCTTCCTTGGACGCGAAGTAGTTGTAAAAAGTTCCGACGCCCAATCCCGCCGCCTGCATGATGCCCGCGATTGACGTGTTGGCAAAACCGTGTAACTCGAATTGTCGCGCGGCGGCAGATAAAATCGTTTGTCGTGCCTGAAATTTTTTACGCTTCCGCAAGTTGAGTTTCTCCGCCATTACCGCGCACCTCCGAAAAAATTTTGTTCGCCGTCATTATACAAAGTATGCGCGCTTTGCACAAATCGTTGCACAAAAAAATTCCCGCAGGGCACGTGACCTTGCGGGATATTTTTTGCGTGAGTTGTCATTGGACGTTCATGGACAGCTCGATAAATTTGTTGGCAAGACGCGCACGCTGAAGGACTTCTTCCGTGACTTCCGCGCCCGCTTCGACGACGGTGATGCCGTTATCCGTGATGATGGATTTCGTCGCGTGCTTGCCGAGTAAAACTCTGCGGCGACGTTCGTCAACCGCGCGTTCGACTTGACTTTTCTGCGACAACGGCAACGTCGAATCCGTGGATTTTTTCTTGCCGGCTTTAGCTTTTTGAAGTGCCGCCTTCAAATCCGCCGCCTGCCGAGTTATCGACGCGAGCTTTTGATCGTCTTCGACAGTCTCCGCGACTTCGACGGTCGGCTGAATTTCTTCGACGGACTCGGCGACTTCGACGGTCGGTTGAATTTCTTCGACAGGCTCGACAACTTCGACGGTCGGCTGAACATCTTCGACAGTCTCCGCGACTTCGACGGTCGGCTGAACATCTTCGACAGTCTCCGCGACTTCGACGGTCGGCTGAACATCTTCGACAGTCTCCGC
>JADEZP010000008.1 GCA_015206805.1 Quinella sp. 1Q7
GCTCGTCGTCAAGGCGCAACAACGTCAGTGAAAAGCCCGCCATTTCAATCGAGGTCATGTAGTTGCCGACCATCGTATCGTAGACTTTAACGCTCGCCGCCGCCAAATAATCCTGCACGAAGTTGTTGATTATGTACAGCTCCATGAGCGGCGTCGCGCCCATACCGTTGACCAGAACGACGACCTCGCGCCCGCTGAAGTCGATGTCGGCTAAAATTTTGTCCAGCAAAGTTTTGGCGATATTGTCGGCGGAAGTGAGTTTGTCGCGGTGAGTGCCGGGCTCTCCGTGAATTCCGATACCGATTTCGATTTCGTCGTCGGCAAGCTCAAAGCCGGGCTTACCTGCGGCGGGCACTGTGCACGGGGAAATTGCCATGCCCATTGTCCGAACGTTGGCGATAACTTTTTCCGCGACGGCTTTCACGTCGGCAAGCGCGGCACCCTGTTCGGCTTTGGCACCGGCGATTTTGTGGACAAGCACCGTTCCCGCGACGCCGCGTCGTCCCGTGGTGTAAAGGCTGTCTTGAACGGCAACATCATCATTCACGACGACGTGCGCAACTTTGATGTCCTCGTCCGCCGCCATATCCATTGCCATTTCAAAATTCAGGACGTCGCCCGTGTAATTCTTGACAATGCACAAAACGCCCGCATCGGTCGCAACGGCTTTAATGCCCTCGAAAATTTTATCGGGCGTCGGCGACGTGAAGACGGCTCCCGCAACCGCGCAGTCAAGCATACCTTTGCCGACAAAGCCGCCGTGTGACGGTTCATGACCGCTGCCGCCGCCGCTGACCAGCGCAACTTTATCGGACTTTTTCGCCGCACGAACGACCACGTTGCCGCATTCGAGCTTGCGAAGTTTCGTCGGCGCGGATTTGACCAGACCGAGTATCATCTGCTCTTCGACGGCGTCAACGGAATTGATTAGCTTTTTCATGCGAATCCCTCCAAAAAAAAATCAAGCTTAACGAAAAAAATTTATCACCAAGCTTGAAACGTGTCAATCGATATTTACTTGAAAGTTCCCTGCACATGTGTTATACATTTGCCAAGTCGGGACGTTCAAATACTTGTAAGTAGTCGAAAAGCCGCTTGCGACGCGGTAAATCCGACGCCCTGCCGTTCGTATTGTCTCAATGACTGCAGAAAATTTATCACACGCGACAGCAAACGTCAAGGAGTGATTCAAAATGATTGTTTACGCGACACACGCGGGCGGACGATATCTGCCGCTTGCCGAAAGTCTCAAGCTTGAGCCGAAAGCCCTGCGCGGGCTGTACGTGAACTTGACCAATCGTTGCAACTGCGATTGCGTGTTTTGTCTGCGCAGGAAAAAAATTATGTCGGCGGCGGCAAGTTTGTGGCTTGAACGTGAGCCGACCGTTGCCGAAGTCAAAGCCGCGCTTGACGGCGCACCGTGGCACGTCATCCGCGAAGTAGTTTTTTGCGGGTTCGGAGAGCCGACGATTCGTCTTGCCGAGCTGACGGAGCTGTTGGCTTACGTGAAAAAAATTCGTCCGCAAATTCCGACGCGCCTCAACACCAACGGTTTGGGCGAGCTGTATCACGGGCGGGAAATTGCGGCGGAATTCGCGGGGATATTGGACACGGCGTCAATCAGTCTCAATGCCGCGACTGCCGAAAAATATTTCAAGCTGACACGCGCCGCTTACGGTTTGAAGTCGTTCGATGCGATGTTGACCTTTGCCGAACACATGAAAAATTTCGTGCCGCAAGTCGTAATGACGGTGGTTGACCACGTTACACCGCCCGAAGAAATTGCCGCCTGCCGAAGACTTTGCGACGAACGCGGTTTGACGTTGCGGGTGCGCCCTTACGAAGACAATTAACATAAAAAAAACAGCCGTCACAAATCGTGGCGGCTTTTAAATTTTCGGCGACGGATTAAAGATTCGACTTGAAGAACTCCGTAATTTTGTCGAACGGGATTTTGTTTAGGTTGTCGTACAGGTCGACGTGGTTGGCGTTTGGAATAATCAGCAGTTCCTTGTTGGAGCCCGTGAGCTTTTTGAAGGCGTCTTCGCTGAAGTAGCGGCTGTGAGCTTTTTCGCCGTGAATAATCAGCACGGGCGTTTCAATTTCGGCGGTGTAAGTCAACAGCGGCATATTCATGAAAGAGAGCGCACTTGTCGAGTTCCAGCCGGCATTAGAATTGAGCGAACGTTTATGGAAGCCGCGCGACGTTTTGTAGTAGGCATAATAATCTTGAACGAACTGCGGCATATTGGACACGTCGTCGGGGACGCCGCCTGCGCGGGCATATTCGCCTGTGCGATAGTCGACGGTGCGTTGCTCATTGAGTTTGACGCGCATTGCTTGACGTTCGCGGGCGATAGTCGACGGGTCTTTATCGCGGTCGAAATAACCGTTGGCAGTGACGCGGCTCATATCGTACATGGTCGTCGTAACGGTCGCTTTGATTCGCGTGTCAATGGCGGCGGCGTTAAGTGCCATTCCGCCCCAGCCGCAAATGCCGATAATTCCGATACGGTTGGCGTCGACACTTTGCAAGACTGACAGATAATCGACGGCGGCGCAGAAGTCTTCGGTGTTGATGTCGGGCGAGGCGACGAAACGGGGTTGCCCGCCGCTTTCGCCGGTAAACGACGGGTCGAAGGCGATTGCAATAAACCCGCGTGCCGCCATTTCCTGAGCGTAAAGACCGCTTGATTGCTCCTTGACTGCGCCGAACGGACCTGCGACGGCGATTGCGGGGAGTTTGCCCGTGTAATGATTGGGCTCGTACAAATCGGCGGCAAGCGTGATGCCGTAGCGATTCACGAAGGTCACTTTGCGGTGATTGACTTGATAATTGCGCTTGAAAACTTTGTCCCACTTCTTTTCGAGCGGCAGGACTTCGGGCGTCGGACGAACGGTCGGAGCGTTCATGATGTCGACGGCGGGTTGAGCGGCGTCAACGGGCAGAGCGGAGCCGAGCAGTCCGATACACAGCGCGGCAGTCAGAAAACGTTTCACAATAAAACCTCCTTAAGAGCGTCACGGTAAGTTTTGACGACTTGAGCGACGACGTCGGGCGAATAATTTTGAGCTTCAATGCGCAAGGCGGCGACGTTGATTTTGTCGAGATACGGCAACAGGCAACGTTCCTTGCCGAAGAAAATATGCCAACGATTGAATTGGTCGAGTCGCAGCGCGTGAAGTTCGCTCGCCGTGTCCAAAAGCGCGTAATGATGATTCGCGTCGAGCTGATACATTTCGGCGAAGTCGTGATCGCAAATCATTGATTCGATTGCGCCGTGAACGATAATTTCAATCGGCAACGGCGAATTTTCGACGAGACTGCGCAGTTGTACGGGCGACAATTCGAGCGACGCCGTAGCTTGTTCGACACCCAATCCGCGCAAAAAATCGGCGGCGACGTGATTGAAGACGTTGAACGATACGTCGGCGCGGACGGGAATGTTGAGTTCTTTGACGCGCTTGAGTGCACCGAGATTGCCGACAAGAACGCCGTCAACCTGCGCGGGGATTTTGATACGGTCAAGGTCGATATCGCGCGTGGTGCGCGGGAATGCGAAAAAAATTTTCTTGCCCGCCGCGTGAGCAAAATTAATCGCCGCTTGAAGTTCGTCGGCAGTCCACGGCTTGAGCGGTTTGAAAACTTCGCCGCCGACATAAACGACGTCGGCACCCGAATCAATGGCGGCACGTGCCCCGTCAAGCGACGACGTTCGGACGGTCAATTGCGGTTTGACGACGTTAATTGCGCGAATCGGTTTGCTGATAACGGCGGCAACTTCGGGCACTGCTCGGCTGAAAATTTTGGGTTCGCGTTCGCCGCTCAAGCCGATATCGTGAATTGAAGTTGCGCCGAGAGCAAAAGTCGTGGTGAAGTCGCGGACGCGGTTATCGAATAAATTTTTCCAACGCGTTTCGTCGACGACATAACCCGCGCTGTCGGCGAAGTACGAATCAATTTCGCGGCGGTAATTTTCGACGATGCGGCGAATGAATTCGGGCGGACGCATACGCCCTTCGATTTTAAAACTTGAAATGCCCGCGTGAATGAGTTCGGGAATGTGGCGGAACAAGCACATATCGTTGAGCGCGAGTTTATGAGACCAGTCGTCGACGGTTGAGCCCGAATCTTCGTCGACGAGTTTGTAAGCCCAGCGGCAAGGTTTCATGCACCGCCCGCGATTGCCGCTCAAACCGAAAGTAACGCCTGAATGAATGCATTGCCCCGATTCGGCAATACACATGTCGCCGTGAACGAAATATTCAAGCTCAATGCCGGTACGTTCTTTAAGCAGAGCGACTTCGGCGAGCGACAATTCCCTGCTGACGACGACGCGCGTGATGCCGAAGGATTTAAGCATTTCGACGGCGGCGGTGTTGTGAGTGTTCATCATCACAGAGGCGTGCAACGGAATGTTGATGTTTAGTTTGCGAACGAGACTTAAGACGGCTAAATCCTGAACCAAAATGGCGTCGGGCTGAATATCGTTGAGGGTGCGCAAAAATTTTTCCAGCGGGTCAAGTTCGTCGGAGCTGATTAGATTGTTTAGCGTGACGTAGATTTTTTTGCCGCGAGCGTGAGCCAAATTGACGGCGTCATAAAGTTGCGCGTCGGAGAAGTTGAATTGGCTGTTATGGACGCGCATGTTGAAAGATTTTCCGCCGAGATAAACGGCGTCGGCACCTGCGTCAAGTGCGGCAATCAGAGCGTCGGGAGTTCCTGCGGGTGCCAAAAGTTCAACCGGATTAACCAAAACAATTCCCCCTCAAATCGCGAAAAATATTTTCAAGCTGACGGATATAATCAGTGGAATTCATTAGAGCTGACGATTTGAGATGCGGGCGCAAATTGGCACGATAAGCGGCAAGAAGTTCCTTGCGGCGTGCCAACTGAATTGCCTTGCTGACGTAATCCATCGGGTTGTGAGCGGTCAATTCGTTGATGTCGGCGGCGTTAAGGATTGAGGCACCGAGCCTTGAGCCGTGCGATTTGCCGCGCAATGTGACGACGGGCACGCCCATAAAAAGAGCTTCGCAAGTCGTAGTGCCGCCCGTGTAAGGGAACGTGTCCAACGCGATATCGACGTCGTTGTATTGTTCGAGATAATCTGGGCTGTACGGACGGAATTCGACGCGTTCAATCGGGAAACTCAATTTGCGCAACCGTTCGCGGACGATAGAGATGCCGTCGTCGAGGCTGAAAATTTTTCCCTTCAAAATGAGGCGAGAATTGTTTACGGCGTCGAGAATGGCGCGCCACAAATACAGCAAGTCGTCGGTGACCTTGGCGAAATTATTAAAGCAACCGAAAGTGATGTGCCCGTTACGCATGAAAGGCGGTTGCGTGTCGACTGGTGGCGGCTGACGAATCAAGCCCGGCGCGAAACATAAGTGACACGGATTAAGGCGCAACAATTTTTCGGTGAAGGCACCATTGTTGACGGAGCAAATATCGTCGGACAAAAAATAATCGACGGCGGCAAGACCCGTCGAGGCGGTGTAGCCGAGCGCGCAAATTTGAATCGGCGCGGGCTTGTGAGCGAGTATCGGCAAGCAGCTGTCCTGCGAATGCCCCGACAAATCGACGAGAATATCAACGTTATCGGCGTTAATGATTGTGGCGGCGTCGAGCGGCTCTTTGCCCGTGAGGTTGCGCCACGTGACGGGGAAATTTTTCAATCGTTCGGTGACGAAATCTTTCCTGCCCGTAGCGTAACAAGTGACGGTGAAGTTGTCGCGGTCGAAGTCGCCAAACAGCGGCGGGAAGAAATTCGCCAGCGCATGTTGCCGGAAATCGGGCGAAATGTAACCGACGTGAATTTTATCGCGGTGCGGCGTATGAGACAGCGGCGTCACGTTGGCGAAGAAGTCGTTGTATTTTTGAGCGAGTTCCTTGGCGTGAGCGGGCGGTATGTCGCGATAATTGAGCAGGAACAGATGTTTCGAGTACAATTCGGCAGCCAAATCGATACGGTCAGTGAGCGAGCTTGCGCGATTTAAAACGTCAGCCGCCCGCGCAGGTTGTCCCGCCAGATACAGTCCGTTGGAACTCCAGCACAATGCCTTGAACAGAATGGCGCGAGTGACGGCGAACATTTTTTCGAGCAGTTGACGGTCGTGGACGACGTCGGCGTTCGATTGGCTGAAGAAAATTTTGCGGTTGACGGCGTTGAGTTGCGCCTGAATTTTTTTGACGGCACAGTCAGCGTCGCGGATAAGTTCGTCAAAAATTTTAAGTTCGTCGCGCAGTTGAAGACGTTTCATGGCGACGCCGCCCGTAACCAGTCGCCCGCGCAGGTGATTGTGTTCGATGTTCAGCGCGTCTTGAGCGAGCGAAGTTGCGACGTCGAGATTGCCAACATAAAGCGCGGCTTCGGCAGCGAGCGACAATCCGTCAGCGGAATTGTTATCGAGTTCGAGAATTTCATTGGCGACGGTGCGCATGGACATTGGGTCGCCGTCGGAACAGAATTTTTCAGCCAACACAATCTGCTCCAAAATTTTTTCGTCCATTGCCGCGCCTCCCGCGAAAATTTTTTTTATGATAAACCAAACTGCCCGCAACCGCAAGTAAAACGTGCAGATAACCGCGACGCGCGTTGCCGAAAAAAATTCTTGCCCGCCGAAAATTTTTAGTTTACAATCGTCAAAAACCAAAGGAGCGATTTTCATGCGACAAAAGGGTTTCGCGACACTCGAAGTGATTCTGATGGTTATGGTCATCGGAATTTTGGCGTCAATCGCAGTGCCGCGCTTCACCTCCGTAACCACAGCCGCCAACACCGCCAAAATCCAAGCCGACCTGTCGACAATCGATACCGCAATCGCCGTTTACTACATGGAGCACGGCAGTTATCCGACACAACTCAACCAGCTAAGCGATTATCTTCGCGGTGCCGACGGCAATCTCAAACCACCTTCGGGAAAATGTTACCTCAACGGCGGAACAACGGCAGTTGACGTTCCTGCCACCGATTACACCATTCAAGCCGCCAGCGGTAATGACGAGGCACGCGCCATTTGCGGCACGAGCAACACTGCCGAAAAATTCTACGTCCCGAAAAAATCAGCGACGACTTGATAAAAATTTCCGCGCCGATGATTTTTATTGACGTGGAAAATTTTTTTTGATACAATCGCGACGAAGCTTAATACGGCAGATGTTTTTGCCGATAAGATTATCAAGAGTAACGTGCGAGTTCTGTTGCGGCAATCGTTACGCGTGCGAGGCTCAAATTCCGGCGACGGTCGGAATTTGCAACGGACTCGTAAGTTCGGCGGCGGAAGGGAAACCGTCGCTTGAGTAAAACAGTTTACATCAAGGAGGAACAATATCATGGGTATGGTAGTTAAAAACAACATGCAGGCTGTCCGCACGCTCAACACCTTGAACGGCAATCAGAGCGCATTGACCAAAAGTTTGGGCAGAGTGTCCAGCGGCATGAAAATCACCAGCGCACAGGACGACGCGGCAGGATTCGCAATCAGCGAACGCATGAGAGTCCGTATCCGTTCGCTCGATCAAGCCAATCAAAACACGCAGAACGACTCGGCACTCATGAAGACGGCTGAAGGCGCAGTCGGCAACACGATTGAATTGCTCCGCACGTTGAAGGAAAAAGCAATCAACGCCGCCAACGACTCCAACACCGACGAAGACCGCGCAACCATCCAGAAGGAAATCAACCAGTACATCGACCAAGTCGACGACAACGCGCTTGTGCAGTTCAACGGCAAATACCTCATCGACGGTTCGAAGAACAACGCCGCAACCAGCACCAAGACCATACTGCTCAACCAGAGCTTGTCGACCGACGCAAAAATAGGTTCTGGTTTGACGCAACTTGCCGACCGCGTAGGCAACTCCCTTGAAATTCTCTCCACCGACAAATATCAAATTTCATGGGTCAACAACGGCATAATCTCCAGCTCCAGCGGTTCGGTAAGCAGTTACGCACTGTCGGATCTTTTCAAAGCGGCTTCCGTTGGCACTGCAGAGGGAACTTCCACCGCGGCAATTGGTACCGACAAGTTTAATCAAGCTGTTTACACGCCTGATAAGACCGCAGGTCTCGCCATAGTCGCTACTACTGCAGGCATATTAGGTCAAGTCTCCGGCTTCACAATCAGCATCTTGGATCATGATGGCAACGTCAAGAAAGCAGCCAATGCGGCTCTTGACCAATTCAAGCAGTATCAGATGGCTGAAAACGAAACCCAAGGCGGCAACAAGGCTCTCAACTTCCACATCGGCTCCGAAGCCAACGTTGCAATCAAAGTCGGCTTGAGCGACATGCGCGCAGAATCCCTCGGCTTGAAAGGCACCGACGGTTCCAGAATCAGCGTCACCACTAAGGACAACGCCAACGCCTCAATCAACGTCATTGAGAACGCGCTGACCAAAGCACTCGACCAGCAGACGACAATCGGCGCGATTGAGTCCCGCCTCGATTACACCAGCACCAACCTCACCACGTCGAGCGAGAACGTCCAGGCGGCAGAGTCCACGATTCGCGATGCGGATATGGCGAAGGAAATGACCAACTACACGAAGGCAAACGTCCTTCTGCAGGCGGCTCAAGCCATGCTCGCACAAGCAAATCAGAACAGCTCCGCAGTCCTCAGCTTGCTCCAGTAAACTTCAAGCGTCCGATACGGGCGCGCGTCAAATCGATTACAATACCGTCGGCAAATGTCGGCGGTATTTTTTTTCGGCAAAGTGTCGCTCCGATAAGAACGTCCTCCTGCTCTGGTAAACTTCAAGCGTCCGCTACGGGCGCGCGTCAAATCGATTACAATACCGTCGGCAAATGTCGGCGGTATTTTTTTTGCGGCAAAGTGTCGCTCTGGTAAAAGTTCCCGCGCTCTGATATAATGCGTAAAATTTTTTTGCGAGGTTCGGTAATGGGAAGAAATGTCACGCCGACAATCGAAGGCGGCTTGCTTGTTGCGATAACGGTAATTTTGGGGCTGATATCGGTTTACGTGCCGCTTATCGGGATGATTGTCGAATTTTTCTGCGCGGTGCCAATGGCGGTGCTTACGGCGCGACAGGGCGCGGGCAAGGGCTTGAGCGCGTTAATCGTCACGTTCATGTTGATGACGATTTTAATCGGACCGCTGATGGCGTTGCGGCTCGTGTTGAGTTTCGGGATATGCGGCGTCGTGCTCGGAGCATGTGTGCAGAAAAATTTCGGCGCGGTGAAAATTTTTCTGACCACACTGATTGTCGCGTCCGCCGCACAAGTCGTATCGCTCGCGCTGTTGCTTGCCGTAATGGACGTGAACTTTATCGAAATGCAAATCGAATTCGTGCGCGAATCGTTCGCGGAGTCGTTCAACGCTTACGAGGCAATGGGCGTCGACAAAGCGCAGATTGACGCGGCAAAAGCTCAAGTCGAGCCCGCACTTCAGACGTTGGCGCATTTGGTGCCCACGCTGATTTTGTTGGCGTCGCTTATGAATTCGGCGGCGGTATGGCTCACGTCGAAGTGGATTTTCCCGAAAGTTCAACTCAAGTTGCCGGAGTTTCCGCCGTTCGCGCAGTGGAAGTTCCCCGCGATTTTCATGTACACGGCGGCATTCGGAGCAATCGGAATTTATTGGGGGCTAACGCGGAATTGGACGCCGATTTACGAACTTGCGCTGAACGTGACGGTCGTATCAATGCTTGCGGGCTTCGTGCAGGGGCTGTCGCTTATGTCGTGCGTTTTCGACCGCTACAACGTCTCAAGATTCGTGCGCGGGCTTTTGTATGCGATTGTGCTGTTGAATATGTTGTTCGTTCAGCTCGTGGCGATAACGGGCTTGATGGATATGTTGTTCGATTATCGCAAGCGACTTTTTGACGGGAGATGATGAGGTGCCGAGGATTTTGTCCGCGTGGCCGGACGCCATAATAAACCTTGCCGTGATGTTCGTGATGGTCGCGATTATTACGCAGTACAACAAAATTTTGGGCGCGACGGCTGCATTGGTGTGGGCATTGCTGATTTGGTTTGCCTTCGAGCGGCGCAGAGATCGCGAAAAAAAATTCAAGGAGTACAGCGAAAACGTTATCGGCAACTTCAACGACATGATGTATTACGCCATGACGAAGTTGCCCGAAGGAATTATCGTCGTCGACGAAAACGGTCGCTTGCAGTGGTGCAATTCCATTATGCAGGATTTTTCGGAGTCAATTCCGCAACAGGGCATGGACATTGACGAATTTTGGGACGGGCTCATTCCGTCGGAAATTCTGTCGCTTGCGCCGAACGGCAACGAACCTGCGCCAATGGAGGGCGAATACCCCGTAAAGTCACTGCGACATCGAACTGCGGCGGACGGCACGGTCGAGGAATTTTATCGGCACTTCCTTGTGAAATATCGGCACCTGCAGGCAAATACGGATTATTCGCGGATGATTGTCCTGTTCGCGCGGGAAATCACGCCTTACGAGGAGCTGAAGGTCGAATACCAAAACAGCCGCACGGCGATAATTTACGCGCAGATTGACAACTACGACGAAGTCATGCAGGGTCTCAACGAGGCGGAAAAGACTTCGCTGATGCTGTCGGTCAGTGAAATTCTTGAGGCGTGGACAACGTCGCTGTCGCGCTTTATGCGGCGCGTGTCAAGCGATTTGTATCTGATAATTTTGGAGCGGCGGGCACTTGAACAGGCGGTCGCTGAAAAATTCGTCGTGCTGGATAAAATCCGTCAGCTCGTCAACAAAAAGCAACTGCAGGTCACGCTGTCAATGGGCGCGGCGGTCGCCGAAAAACCTTCCGACGAACAATCAATGAGCGAACTTGGCGACAAAGCTCAAGCGGGACTTGAACTTGCGCTCGGTCGCGGCGGAGATCAAGTCGCCGTCAACATCAACGACAAAACGCAATTCTTCGGCGGACGCGCTAAGGCTGTCGAAAAAAATACGCGCGTCAGAGCCCGCGTCATGAGCCGTTCGATTCGCGACACAATGGCGGCGGCGGACGAAATTTTTATCATGGGGCACGCCCGCGAAGATTACGACGCATTCGGCGCGGCAGTCGGCGTCGCACTTATGGCGCGAAGTCTCGATAAGCCCGTGCATATCGTCTTGAGCGGTTGGCTCGACAGCGTCGAAAAAATTATCGAACTGCTCGGCAAGGACGAAACCTACAGGAATATGTTCGTCAGCGCGAATGATGTTTCCGTCGCCAATGCCGTCGCCAACGCAAAAGAACCGTTGCTGGTCGTCGTCGACACGTTCATTCCCAAAATCGTCGCCGCGCCAAAACTCCTTGAGCAAATCGACAAAATCGTCGTCATCGATCACCACCGCCGCAGCGAATACACCATAAAAAATCCCGCGATAAGTTATCTGGAGCCCGGCTCAAGTTCGACGTGCGAAATGGTTACCGAATTGCTGATGTACTTCGACGAAAAAATTCGTATCGGCAAGCTTGCGGCGACGGCAATTTATTCGGGCATCGTCGTCGACACGAAGAACTTTGCCATTCAAACGGGCGCGCGAACTTTCGAGGCGGCGGCTTATCTGCGCAGGAGCGGTGCCGATCCTGTCGCCGTAAATCACCTGTTCAAATCGGATTACGAAACGACGCTTGCCCTTGCCAAAACAAAAGCGCGTTCGGAGTACTTCGAGGGCGGGCTGGTCGTTTCAACAATCGACAACGTTATTCCGAATGTGCAGGTCATTGCGGGGCAGGCGGCGGATTCACTGCTTACCGTCGAGGGCGTGCGCATGACGATTATCCTGTTCCAAATGAGCGGAGACACCGTCGGCATGAGCGCGCGCTCAACGGGCGATTTGAACGTGCAAGTCATCATGGAAAAATACGGCGGCGGCGGACACCAAAACGTTGCGGGCGCACAAGTCAGGAACGTGCCGCTTATCGAGCTGAAAAAATCCGTCGTCGACGCGGCACGAAAATACATTGCCGAGACCGATAAGCCCGCGCGAGCTTGACAGTTCAGACGTATTGGAGGACTTTTAATGAGCAAACCGATTGTTGCAATCGTCGGGCGATCGAACGTCGGCAAGTCGACGCTGTTCAATCAGATTGGCAAGCGGCGCATGTCGATTGTCGACGATATGGCGGGCGTGACGCGTGACCGAATTTATATGGACGCGACGTGGCTTGACCGCGACTTTACGCTGATTGACACGGGCGGCATCGAAATTAAATCCGCCGACAAAATTTTGACGGAGATTCGCACACAGGCTAAAATCGCCGTCGACGAGGCGGACGCGATAATTTTTGTCGTGGACGGGCGCGCGGGACTCACTGCCGACGACGCGGACGTTGCCAAATTCCTGCGCGGCGCGGACAAGCCGATTATCCTTGCCGTGAACAAAATCGACAGCGTTCAGCTTGAGGCGGACGCTTACGAATTTTACAACCTTGGGCTCGGCGAACCGATTGGCATTTCCGCAAGCAACGCGCTCAATCTCGGCGACCTGCTCGACGCGGTGATTAAAACTTTCCCGCAAAATTCGGCGGAGACTCGCGACGAAGACGAAATCCGTATCGCGGTTATCGGGCGTCCGAACGTCGGCAAATCGTCGCTGGTAAACGCAATGCTCGGAAAAGAACGCGTTATCGTCAGCGATATCCCCGGCACCACTCGCGACGCAATCGACACTAAATTTCTTTCGGGCGACACGACCTTCACGCTGATTGATACGGCGGGTATGCGCCGCAAGTCAAAGATTGATGAGCCCGTCGAACGTTACAGCGTCATTCGTTCACTGCGTGCGATTGACCGCGCCGACGTCGTGTTGATGTTGATTGAGGCTCCCGCCGGCGTCACTGACCAGGACAAAAAAATCGCGGGCTACGCGCACGATTCGGGCAAAGGTTGCGTTCTCGTCGTCAACAAATGGGACATCTTCCCGAATAAGCACGACCGCTCGACCAATCGCTTCACCGACGACCTGCGCAAAAAACTCGGCTTCCTGCAATATGCGCCCGTCGTTTATGTCAGTGCCTTGACGGGGCAGCGCGTCGACCGCGTCACGGAGCTCGTTAAATTCGTCGCGGAGCAACAATCAATGCGCATTCAAACCAGCGTCCTGAACGAACTGATTCGCGACGCCGTTGCCGTCAATCCGCCGCCGTCGAAAAAGGGCAAGTCCGCGAAAATTTTCTTCGCCACGCAAGCCGACATCCGCCCGCCGAAATTTATCCTGTTCGCAAATGAGCCGGAGCTGTTGCACTTTTCGTACCTGCGCTTCATCGAAAACCGACTGCGCGAAAGTTTCGGCTTCGAGGGCACGCCGCTGAAATTCATCGTCCGCAAACACAATCAATCTGCGACAACGGACACTTGAATTCTGATTCGGCGCAACAAAATTAGGGGCGCGCATGGATGCGCGCCCACGTTCGCCGCCGTTAGAAAACGTGACGTTTTCGTAGGCGGCGCGGCTTTCTTTGCTACTTTCTTTCGCCGCCGAAAGAAAGTAGACCACATACACAAAAATTAATGCAACGCCACGGACGGCAAGTCGCCCGACAAAAATTTTCGGCAACAGCATTTGTCAAGACTTGTATCAAAAAATTTTTCGTGCTATTATGCGCGCGAAGAAGGAAACTTCTGGGGTGTACGAGGACTTAATTAATGTCTAACCTACATTAATTTTAGGGAACCTGAATTGATTTCGGAAGATGGATAATTGCCCGCGTGACAAGTAACAGACACCGAGCTTAGGGAACCCACCTGCGAGTAAGCAGGTCTAGACATTTGGAGGAACCGGCATTTTGGAAACCTTTTTCAGGAGGGATTGCTGATTGCAAATCGGCAGTCCCTTCTTGCGTTACGGCGCGAATTTGTATAAACTGCACGCGAGGTGAATTGACAATGGCAGTAAAAATCGGAAGTACGGGCACGCCTGCGACGCCGTTTGAACTTTTACGCGGCACAAGCGAACACCCGCGCGATAAAGAATTGACGTTTGAATCGGAGCTTGCCGAGCAGCAGTCGGAGGGCATTTCTCACGACGAGATGGAAGCGATGCTCAAAAAAATCGACGAGCAGGCGGCGCGGCTAAGCAAGACGCCAACTTACGACGAGCTCAAGGAGTATCGCACGCTGATAAAAAATTTCGTCGGCGCGGCAGTCAGCAACATGTACGAAGTCCACACGTCGGCGGGTTGGGATCGCATGGGTCGACAGCGCGTTTACACAACCGTCCGCAAGATTGACCGCAAACTTGAGGATATGGCGGAGTCGATTCGGCTTGGGCAATCGGATCAGCTCGACATTATCGCGGCGCACGACGCAATTCGCGGCATGCTCGTCGATTTGTATATGTGATGGAAAATTTCAAGCTTAGTTGGCAAAATTTGTTCGGGCACGCGGAGACGGTCGAACACCTGCGCAAAAATATTGCCGACGGGAAATTTCCGCACGCCGTAATTTTTTCGGGCGCGGAGGGTATCGGCAAGCGGCTTGCGGCTGAAATCTGCGCGGCGGCACTTTTATGCGACAATCCAATCGACGGCGCACCCTGCGGCACGTGCGAAAGTTGCAAGCTTGTCGCGGCGCACACTCACCCCGATTTTTACGTCGTGGAGCCCGAAGTCACCAAGTCCGCGCCGAATATCAAAATCGGACAAATTCGCGCCATGCAGACGGAGGCGGCACTGCGCCCGATAAATTCAGCGCGGCGCGTCGTAATTTTGGACGGCGCGGAGCTCATGAACACTGCGGCGGCGAATTGCCTGCTCAAAACGATTGAGGAGCCGCCGAGCCAAACGATATTCATCCTGCTGACGGCAAACCGCTCAAGCCTGCTGATGACGATTCGTTCGCGGTGCATGACGATCAACTTCGACAAACTGCCCGCGACGCAAATTCGGGACGCGCTGATTCAACGCGGCGTTGAGACGGCTGAAGCTGAACGATTGTCGGTTATCGCGAACGGAAGTTTCGGGCGGGCACTTACGCTCAAAGATTCGGGCGGCGCACAAATTCGCGAGGCGGCACTCGACACGCTGATAAAAATTTCCCGCGCCACGCTCACGAACGAAGACATCTTCAAGCAGGGCGCAATCGTCGCGGAGTGGTCGCGGGATACGTTCGCGGACTTCGTGACGCACGTACAAAAAATTCTGCGCGACATAACATTTGCCGACGTAATGACGCCGCACAATCCCGACCTTGCGCCGCGCTTGAGCGAAATAAAAATTCCCGAACGAAAAATTTTCGCGATGATTGAAGCGGGCGTCGAGTTCCACAGGCGGCTGAAGTCGAACGCGAATTTGCGACTGCTTGCCGAGGCGTATCTGTTCACCTTGCGCAAAATCGTCAGATAATTCAAGCGCGCAACCCAACCCGCCGCGAATTATGGACCGCGCATGGACGCGCGGTCCCGCCCGCAACATAAACAGGATGTTTATATTGCGGGCACAGTTAGTCGCGGGTAGCTGTAACGTCGGAACATTCGGAACCAACGCCCCGCGCGTAGCGGCGAGTTTCTTTGCTACTTTCTTTGCTCGGTCAAAGAAAGTAGACCACATACACGTTTCGGACGGCTTAACACCCGCGCCACTGCGGCAAGTGTGCGCCGTTACTTTTTTTGAGGAGATATACATGCAAATTATCGGTGTCAGATTGAAAAAAGCCGGCAAAATTTATTTCTTCGAGCCCGGCAACGAAGAGGCACTCAAAGGCGATTGGGTCATCGTCGAAACTGTGCGCGGTCTTGAGTGCGGTCAAGTGGTCGTCGCGGCGCATGAACTGTCCGCCGACGAAAAATTGCCGACGGAACCCGACGTGCCGCTTGCGAAAGTTTATCGTAAGGCGACGGAAGCGGACTTGCGCCAACTTGAATTGAATCACGAAGACGAGCGGCGGGCGTTTGAAATCGGCTTGCAAAAGATTCGCGAACACGACCTGCCGATGAAATTAATCAACGTGGAATTTACGTTCGACGTGAACAAAATAATTTTTTTCTTCACTGCGGACGGGCGCGTCGACTTCCGCGAACTGGTGCGGGATTTGGCGTCGATATTCCACACGCGCATTGAGTTGCGGCAAGTGGGCGTGCGCGACGAAGCAAAACTTTTGGGCGGTATGGGCGGCTGCGGACGACCGCTTTGTTGCGCGACGTTCCTCGGCGATTTTATCCCCGTGTCAATCCGCATGGCGAAGGATCAAAATTTGTCGCTCAACCCGACGAAAATTTCGGGCGTGTGCGGACGGTTGATGTGCTGTCTCAAGTTCGAGAACGACCTTTACTGCGAAAACTGCCCGCGCCAAACGACAACCTTCCGACCCAAGCAAGGCAGTCGCGTCGTTGTGGCGGACGGCGAGGGCAAAG
The DNA here is from genome assembly GCA_015206805.1 of Quinella sp. 1Q7. Classification (GTDB taxonomy): domain Bacteria; phylum Bacillota; class Negativicutes; order Selenomonadales; family Selenomonadaceae; genus Quinella. Next base: position 16,310 of record JADEZP010000008.1, read on the forward strand.
TTGTCGCGGTCAGTCATTCGCGCAGGAACGCCACAATTTTGCTTGACGGCAACAAAACCGTCGTCGCGAGCTGGGAAGATATTTTGCCCGTCAACGACTCCGACTTTGAAGCCGCCGACGAAACGTCCGCGCCCGCCGAAGAGGTCAAGCCCGTTGATGTGCCCGCGCCGAAAACCGAACGTCCGCCGCGCACTGAACGCCCCGAACATTCCGAACGCTCCGAACGCCCGCGCAGGGCTGATTCGTTCAATCGCCACTACAGCCGCACGGACAACGTCGAGCGAGACAATCGCCCCGCACGTCCGACAAGACCGCGTGGAGACAGACCGCGTCGTCCGCCGCGCCGCGACAATAAAAAATAATCGAACTTACCGACGTTGAAGCCCGCCTCAAAAGACGGGCGAATTTTTTTTGCGGCGGATAATCGCGGCGTCGAAGCATTTCGCCGGCGCGGCAGTCGCACAGTTACGCCTTGCATTTTTCCGACGTTTCTAATAAACTATTCGAGAATTTATTTTGGCATCGTTGCGAAGGAGGCAAGTGAAGCTGTCGGCTTGACAGTTCGTGAACCATGGCAAGAAGAGGAACTTCAGACAGCAAAAGCCGTTCGACGGGGCGTCCGTGCGCCGGTTGCGGCAAAATTATTTACAGCGGACTTTATTGCCCCGCGTGCCTTGAAAAATTCCGTGAGCGCGCCAAAACTCAAAGTCGGCACATGGAGTTGCTGAAGACCAGCTCCTTGAAGAAAGTCGCCGCCGAACGCCGCGAAGTCATAATTCTGATTGCCATAAGCGACGAACGAAACTTGAGCATCACGAAACTCATTTTGGAACGCGGCTTGCCCGAATACAAAGTTCTTGCGACGAACAACATCTTGAGCACGATTAACACGCTCGTCAGCCGCGAAGTCAGCCTCGTCATTTTGGACGCCGATTATAACGGACTCGATATGCTCGGCAGAATTCGCGACGATGAAAAATTCCGCGATATGCCCGTGATGATTATGTCAAGCTCCACGGAACGCGACCTCGTCACGCGCGTATTTGCGCTCGGCGTGCAAGATTTCGTCACGAAGCCCTGTTCGCCCGATGATCTCGTCGCACGCGTCAACAAAATGCTAAACGTCGACGAAACCGCCACAGCCTCCGCCGCCGAAACGCAATCGAAGTCGACGTTCACAATCCTGCTTGTCGACGACGACATCTTCGACTTGCGGCAGGAACGCGACAAACTTCAGCACCGACTGCCCTGCGAAATTGTCACTGCACAAAGCGCGGTTGAGGGTATGCGAGTCCTTGAAAATCGCGGCGTGGATTTGGTATTGGTCAGCTTGGATATGCCGTTCGTCAACGGGCTGAAATTCCTTGAGCTCGTCGGCGAAAACAGCAGACTCAAAAACATCCCCGTGATAATCATGACTGACAGCCGCGACTTCAAGATACTCACGGAAATTGAGCGGTCGGCGGCGGCAGGTTACATTCGCAAGCCCAACATCACCGAAGATGGCTTGGCGTTGATTGAATCAAAACTTCGGCGGCGCAGGAGGTAACGTGGCGCATGGTCGACAGAAATTTGTTTGCGCACGATTTGGCAATCGCGGCGATTCTCAAGAACGAAGGACATTACATCAAAGAGTGGCTCGACTACCACCTGCTTGCGGGCGTCGACCACTTTTATCTTTATGACAACGACAGCACCGACAACTACGCCGAAATAATCGCGCCGTATGTTGACGCGGGACTTGTCACGAGCAAACATATCGGCGGCAAGTCCGCGCAGTTCGCCGCGTATGACGACGCAGTTTTGAATCATCGTTTCGACTGTAGATACATGGCGTTCGTCGATTTGGACGAATTTATTTTGCCGCGCACGACGACCGATACAATATCCGCCACGCTCGACGACGTGCTGAAAAATTTTCCCGACGCATCGGGACTTGCTGTTAATTGGCAACTTTACGGCTCAAGCGGTCACGAGACGGCGGATTATTCGCGTGGAGTATTGGAGCGGTTTACGCGGCGTGCGCCCGTCGATTGGATTGTGCCCATTCCGCACCGCGACATCCCCGGCGGCAACGCTCAAGTCAAAACCGTCGCCAACCCGCGCAGAATTTTTTGCTTCACGAGTGCGCACTTCCCGATATACTTCGCGGGAAATTTTTCCGTCAATGAGCGCGGCGGACGCGTCGATTCGTATTGCAATGCGCCCGTCACGGCTGAACGGCTCGTCGTCAATCACTACAACGTTAAGAGCCGTGCGGAGTTTCTCGGCAAGCTCGGCAAAGGTCGCGCCGATAAGTCGACGAATTATTTTTCCGACGAGTGGTTTGGCATTTACGACCGCAACGAAATTTTCGACGACGGTATCTTAAAATATCGTGCGGCGCGTGCCGAAAAGTTTGCGCTTGAGACTGACGAACATCGCCTGCACCGCATGAAGACCACGTTAATCGCGACGCTTGCCGCTTACGCCGAAAACGACTTCCCCGCCGACAAGCTTGAAACGGCGTTGACGTGCTGTGCCGCCGCCGAACGTTTGCAGGAAAAAATTTTCGCGGAGGCGTCGCTTGCCGCCGTGCTCAAGTCGTTGGACGGGCTGAATTTTTCCGACGCGCAACTGTTTTTGAGCGAGCTGCCGAATTTGTTGCGCCTGCCGTATTCAGCGGCGGACGACCTGCGCGGCGCGGCGATTGAAATAATTTCGCGGCTGATTGACTTCATGCGTGCGAACGAGTGTTGGAAGGACTTCGCGAAGCTGGAACATTTGCGCCGTCTGCTGAAAATTTTTTAGAGGTGACTTTTTATGCCCGTCGACAAAAATTTGTTCCTGCACGATTTGGCGGGCGTAAAGCATTGTTACCTTTACAACAACGAGAACGGCAAGCCCGTGCAAGTCTACAACAATAACCCCGTCACCGCCGACAAAATCGCGCTCAATCATTACTACACCAAGTCGCGCGAGGAATTCATGTTGAAACAAAATCGCGGGCGTTCCGACGTCGTCAGCAAATACGGCAACGATTGGTTTGACGTTTTCAATCGCAACGACGAATTGACGACGGTATCTTGAAATAGTTTCTTACGTGCCGCGCAGTGGCGTCATATCTGCAACTGAAAAACGTCTTCCACATGCACAACCTTTGGCGCGATTATTCCGAGCCGGATTATCTGCAACGACTGCTAAAAATTTTTAGGGAGTGAATCACTTGCTTCTTGTTATCGACATTGGAAACAGCAACATCGTCATGGGCACCTACAGCGGAAAAAATCTCATGAAGCACTGGCGAATCTCCACCGACAGGCAAAAGACCGGCGACGAATACGGCATGCTGATTAACGACCTGTTCCGCTATCAGGGCGTGAAAATTTCCGACGTGAAGGACATTATAATTTCGTCCGTGGTGCCGCCGCTGATTGTGCCGCTTACGAAAATGTGCGAACGTTACTTCAAGATTAAGCCGCTGATTGTCGGACCGGGCATCAAGACGGGCATCAAGCTCAACTACGAAAACCCGCGTGCAATCGGCGCGGACAGAATTGTTAATGCCGTCGGCGCGTTCGAGCTGTACGGCGGACCGCTGATTGTGATTGACATCGGCACGGCGACGACCTTTGACGTTGTGTCGGAGACGGGCGATTTTCTCGGTGGCGTCATTGCACCGGGAATTGTCGCGGGCGCGGAGTCGCTGTTTACGTCGACCGCAAAATTGCCGCGCATTGAGCTTGTCCCGCCCAAAAGCGTCATCGGGCACAACACGATAACTTGCATGCAGTCGGGAATAATTTTCGGTTACGTCGGGCAGATTGATACGATTGTCGGACGAATTCGCGCGGAAATGGGCGCAGATTGGCACGCCAAAGTTATCGCGACGGGCGGCTTGGCGAAAATGATTCACCGCGAATCGAAGACCATTGACAAAATCGACCACTTCCTGACGCTGTCGGGATTGCGCGTCCTGCACGAGCGAAACTCACAATGACGACGGCGGAAATTTTTCGGACGCCGATATTCCTTGCGCCAATGGCGGGCGTGACGGACGCGGCGTTCAGAATTTTGGTGCGCGAACTTTGCGGCAACGACCTCGGAAAAAATTTGCTGATGTTCTCGGAAATGGTCAGCGCGGCTGGCGTCCGCTACCGCAACGAAAAGACGCTTGCAATGTTGCGGACGGTTGCGGCGGAGCGTCCGACGGCGATACAAATTTTCGGCTCGGATCCGACAATCTGCGCGGAGGCGGCGGCTTACGTCGAACAGCTCGGCTCGGCAAGCGTAATCGACTTCAACGCAGGCTGTCCCGCCCCGAAAATCGTCAAGAACGGCGACGGCTCGGCACTGCTTAAAAATCCCGCGCTGCTCGAAAAAATTCTGTCCGCCGTGAAAAAATCCGTGAGCTTGCTCGTCAGCGTCAAAATTCGGCTCGGCGTCGACGCTGAACATATCAACGCGGTTGAAGTCGCCAAACGTGCGGAGGCGGCGGGCGTCGACTTCATTGCCGTACACGGGCGCATGCGTGAGCAATTTTATTCGGGCGCGGCGAATTGGGAGGCGATTGCCCGCGTGAAGTCCGCCGTAAAAATTCCCGTCATTGCAAACGGCGACGTGCGCACCTTCGACGACCTCGACAGGATTATCGCGACAACTCAAGCCGACGGCGTGATGATTGGTCGTGCCGCGCAGGGCAACCCGTGGATAATCAATCGTCTGCTGAAATATTTTCTGACGGGCGAAAAAATTCCGCCGCCGACACTCGACGAACGCGCCGCCGTAATGCGCCGACACCTGCAGAAAATTATCGCGTTCAAGGGCGAACGTACCGGCGTGTGCGAAATGCGCGCTCATGCCGCGTGGTACACCAAAGGCTTGACGGGCGGCTCGGAGTTGCGAAATTTATTCAACCGCGCCGAAACTGCCGACGACTTTTTGCGGATAATCGCAAAGTTCGAGGCCGCTCATGGATGAGCGGCCCTGACCGCCGCCGTTAGAAAACGTGAAGTTTTCGTAGGCGGCGCGGCTTTCTTTTGCTACTTTTCTTTCGCCGCCGAAAGAAAAGTAGGTTCATAAACGACAAATTAAGTTCAACGTTTCAAACGAGGACACGCATGGACGACAAAGCACTTGCCGCGCAAATATCCGAACTCAAATCGAAATTGCGCGAGTGGAAACGAATTCGACAAGCAAAGGAGACGCGAATTATGGCTGAAGACAACGACAAGAAATTTTCCGTGTGGAGCACCTACACTGACGCGGACAAATCGGCATTGGAGGAATTGGCGGCGGGTTACATCGACTTCATCAGCCGCTGCAAAACCGAACGTGAAAGCGTCGCGGAGGCTGTAAAACGTGCGGAGGCAGTCGGCTACAAAAATCTCGACGACGTGATTAAGTCGGGCACGCGGCTGACTGCGGGCGACAAAGTTTACAGCGTTTGCATGAAAAAAACCGTCGCGCTGTTCCAAATCGGCACGGAGCCGCTCGAAAACGGCTTGAAAATTCTCGGCGCGCACATCGACACCTGCAGACTGGATCTCAAGCAAAATCCGCTTTACGAGGACGGCGGGCTTGCTTACATGGACACGCATTATTACGGTGGCATCAAAAAGTATCAGTGGGTGACGTTGCCGCTTGCAATGCACGGCGTCGTTGTCAAGCGTGACGGGCGCGTTATCGACGTCGTTATCGGTGAGGAGGCGGGCGACCCCGTTTTTTGCGTGACGGACTTGCTGATTCACTTGTCGCAGGAACAGCTCAAGAAAACTGCCGACAAAGTCATTGAGGGCGAAAAACTCGACATACTCGTCGGCAACTACCCGCTCAAGGACGGCGACAAAGAATCCGTCAAAAAAGCCGTGCTCAACCTGCTGAAGGACAAATACGACATCGACGAGGACGACTTCCTTTCGGCGGAACTCGCGCTTGTTCCCGCCGGCAAAGCTCGCGACTTGGGCTTCGATAGGAGTATGGTGCTCGGTTACGGGCAGGACGACCGCGTCTGCGCTTACACGTCGCTCGTCGCAATGTTGGAGGCGGGCAGTCAGACGTTCGGCAAAACCGCCTGTTGTCTGCTCGTCGACAAGGAGGAAATCGGCAGCTACGGCGCGACGGGCATGAAGTCCCGCTTTTTCGCGAACACGCTTGCCGAATTGCTCAACGCCTGCGGTCAATACAGTGAACTTGCCGTGCGCCGCGCACTGCGGAATTCGTTCATGTTGAGTTCCGATGTTTCAAGTGCCTTCGACGCGCTGTATGCTTCCGCCTACGAAAAACGCAACGTCGCTTATCTCGGCAAGGGCATGGTTTTCAACAAGTTCACGGGCTCGCGCGGCAAAAGCGGCTCCAGCGACGCCAATGCCGAATACGTCGGCAAACTGCGTGGCATTTTGGATAAGCACAACGTCCGCTATCAATTCAGCGAACTCGGCAAAGTCGACCTGGGCGGCGGCGGCACAATCGCTTACATGATGGCTGAATACGGCATGGAAGTTATCGACAGCGGCGTCGCGGTCTTGAGCATGCACGCTCCGTGGGAGGCGACTTCCAAAATCGACATTTACGAAACTAAAAAAGGCTACTGCGCCTTCTTGACGGAAATTTAAATTTTTGCGACGATCAATCGCGAACTTGCTCCGAACGTTTTCAATCGGGGCAAGTTTTTTTATTGCGGACGGCACAAAAAAATTCGGGAGCCTCGAACGTCAAAGTTCCCGCAAAATTTCCGTGACGATATTCAGCGTCGCCAACTCTGCCGCATAAAAATTTTGGAGCCTCGAACGTCGAAGCCCCGTTAAAATTTTCGTGACGGTATTCAGCGTCGCCAACTCTGCCGCATAAAAATTCGGGAGCCTCGAACGTTGAAGCCCCCGCAAAATTTCCGTGATGTCATTCGGCGTCGGTGAAGCTGTTCGCCTTGTCGAAGTCGGCACGTGCGCTTGAATTGTCGCCAAGTTCTTTGTGACAATGTCCGCGCAGACGATAGACCTCGGCGTCTTCAAAACCAAGCTCGATGGCGCGGTTAAAGTCCGCAATCGCCTGCCTGTAATTTTTCAGCGCAACATACACGCCGCCGCGACAGCTGTACGTGTCGGGATAATCGGGATTGAGCTTGATGACTCTGTCGAAGTCTTGCAAAGCTCGATAGTAGTTTTCAAAGGCGCAGTAAACCGTCGCGCGTCCGAAATAAGCCGGCTCGCAATCCGAAGCAATTCGTATTGCCTTGTCGAAGTCGTTAAGTGCCGCCGCAAAATTTTCGCGCCCGCCGTTGTAGTAGTAAGCCCAACCGCGACTGGTGTACAGCACGGCGTCATACGGCATGAGCGCAAGAGCTTCGGTCAATTCTTTTATTTCCTGCGCGTAATCGGTTGCGGATTGTTCAGGCATAAATATCACTCCCGCGAAGTCAATCGACTTTAACCTGCATCCACAGATTGTTGTAGTATTCGTCCATTTGGTTGCCGAGATATTTGTAAGTTTCCTGCCCGCTGTAAATCGCAGGGTCGGGGAAGGCAATCGGCGAGTTCTTGAGTTCCTCGTCCTCGACAAGTTCGCGGACGCCCGTATTCGGCGTGGAGTAGCCCAAGTGATTGAAATTCATGACGGCGACATCGGGGCGGCACATGAAGTCGATAAATTTGTGCGCGTTGTCAACGTTTTCGGCAGTCTTCGTGATAACCCAGCCGTCAATCCAAAAGTTCGTGCCCTCTTTGGGAATGACGAAATCCATGTTCGGATTTTCCATTAAAATTATCGGAGCCTCGCCGCTGAAGACGACGCCCATTGCCGCTTCGGAATTGATGAGTTTGTCTTTGACTTCGTCGACGACGTAAGCTTGAACGAGCGGCTTTTGTTGCTTGAGCATCTGTTGAGCTTGCGCAAGGACGTCTTTGTCGGTCTCGTTCATGCTTTTGCCCATGAGCTTGAGCGGAATCATCAAAGCATCGCGGGCGGAGTCCTGCATAAGAATTTGTCCCGCGTATTTGTCGTTCCACAGAATTTGCCAGCTGTCGACGGGGTCGGTGACTTTGGTCTTGTCGTAGATTATGCCGACGGTTCCCCAGCAGTAGGGCACGGAATATTTGTTGCCGGGGTCGAAACTTTCAGCCTGCTTGAAAAAATCCGCGCCGATATATTTTTTGGCGTCGGGCAGTTTGTTGAGGTCGAGCGGCTGAAGTAAATCGTTGCTGATCATTTTCTGAATCATGTAGTCGGACGGGCAGATAACGTCGTAATGAACGGCACCTTCCGCCACGCGCGGATACATACTCTCGTTGGTGTCGAATTCGTCAAGCACGACGTGAATGCCCGTTTCCTTCTCAAAGAGCTTGAGAACTTCGGGGTCAAGGTAGTCGCCCCAGCTGTAGACGTAAACTTTTTGTTCGGACTTGTTGCCGCCGCCACAGCCTGCGACGCCGAACGCCAAACAGCTCACCAACAGGAGCGCAAGAATTTTGAACTTGTTCATGAGATAACCTCCTCGTATTGTTTCAGTTTGCGACGGTTAATCGCGAACAGTAAGACGAAAATCAGCACGAACACGAATACCAGCGTCGACAGCGCGTACATTTCGGGGTGCACGCCGATTTTAAGTTCGGCGTAAATTTCCGTCGTGAGTGTGTCGACGCCCGCGCCTTTCGTGAAGTGCGTGATGATGAAGTCGTCAGCCGACATGGTGAACGCCAATAAAAATCCCGCGAAGATGCTCGGACGCAACTCCGGCAGGACGACGCCCGTAAACGCCTTGAACGGCGACGCGCCTAAATCAAGTGCCGCCTCGTAAAAACTTTTGTCCAGCGACATCAACTGCGGCATTATGCACAGGATGACATACGGCACGTTGAAGACGATGTGCGCCAACAAAATCGACACGTAGCCGAGCTTGAGCCCGATACCCAAGAATAACAGCATGAGCGATATTCCCGTGACAATGTCGGCGTTAAGTATCGGAATGTTCGTTACGCTCATGAAGGTCGCCCGCCACTTGCGAGAAAGTTCCTTCATTGCCACGCACGTTATCAGTCCGAGCAACGTCGCAATGCCCGCCGAGAGCAATCCGATTGACAGCGTGTTCGACAGGGCGTCGGCAATTCGTTCGTCGTTGAAAAGTTTCGTGTACCAATCCAGCGTGAAGCCCGTCCAATGTCCGCGATATCGGCTTGCGTTGAACGACTGCGCAATCAATACGGCAATCGGCGCGTACAGGAACAGGAAAATCGTCGCAAGGTAAATTTGCTTGACGTAGCGCATCAAACGCCCTCCTCTTCGTGCAACGGCTCAACCGTCATTGTCAACAGCATGTTAATCACAATGAAAATCATCAGTATCACCGACAGTGCGCAGCCGACGTGCCAATCGTATTGGAATGTGAATTCCTGTTCGATTATGTTGCCGATTAGCAGGAGTTTGCCGCCGCCGAGCAATGCGCTGATAACGAACGTCGTAAGCGCGGGAATGAAAACCATCGTCACTCCGCTGACTGCGCCGGGAATGCTCAACGGCAAAATCACGCGCACGAACGTTTGCCAATAGTTCGCGCCGAGATCCCGCGCCGCCTCCAGAATACTGCGGTCAATCTTCGACAGCGTGATAAACAGCGGCAAAACCATATACGGCAGGAAATTGTACACCATGCCGAGGACGATTGCGCCGGGCGTGTTAATCATGTGCAGGTCGGGCAAATTCAGCAGGCGCATGAATTGATTGATGATGCCGTTGTGTTCGAGAATTGTTTGCCACGCCATTGTTGACAGCAACGAATTCATCCACAGCGGCAAAATGAACAGCAACGATATTATCGTCGTGTTGTCGCGCTGACGTTCCGTCAAAATCAAACATAGCGGATAGGCGAGCAACAGGCATATTACTGTGCTGACGAGCGCGAGCGCGATTGAAAGTTCCAGCGCGTCAAGATAGCCGTGCTTGAGTATCAGTCCCAAATTGCCGAGCGAAAAATTTCCGTCGTAGTCCGTCACGCCGTACCACACGATAAAAATCAGCGGCACAAAAATAAACAGTCCCGCCCAAATTAAAAACGGCGTAAGCAGGACGTTGCGTGTGAGCTTGTTAAACATCTTGAGCAACCTCCTCGTCTTCGGATTGCGGCTTGCTCATGATTTGAATATTTTCGGGCGCGACGTGCAGACTGACCTCCTCGCCGACAGTGCGCCCAGTCGTCGACTGAATCAGCCACTCAAAGCCGTCCGCCTCGACGTTGATATCATAGGACATACCCCAAAAGACGACGCGCGTCACAACGCCGTTGAAGGCACCTTCGCGCGGCGCGGCAAGCTTGATGTCTTCGGGACGAATCTGCACGTCAACGGGACATTCCGTCGGAAAGCCGCTGTCGACGCAGGGATATTCTCGTCCGAAAATCCGCACGACCTTATCGCGAACCATCACGCCATCGATTATGTTGCTGTCGCCGATAAAGTCCGCGACGAAGGCGTTTTCGGGCTCGTTGTAGACATTTTCGGGCGTGCCGACTTGCTGAATGTAACCTTGATTCATGACGACGACGCGGTCGCTCATGGAAAGTGCCTCTTCCTGATCGTGCGTCACGAAGATAAACGTTATGCCGGTCTCCTTGTTTATGCGGACGAGTTCGCGGCGCATGTTACGGCGCAACTTCAAGTCCAACGCGCTCAACGGCTCATCGAGCAACAAAACTTTCGGCTCATTGACGACGGCGCGGGCAATGGCAATGCGTTGTTGCTGACCGCCGCTTAGTTTCGTGACGTCGTGCTTTTCGTAGCCGTCCAAGTTCACCAAGTGCAGGGCGTACTTGACCTTGTCGCGAATGTAGTCGGCTGACTTGCCCGCGATTTTCGGTCCGAAGGAAATATTTTCCTCAACGTTCATGTGCGAGAACAGTGAGTACTTTTGGAAAACGGTGTTGACGGGTCGGCGATTGGGCGGCAAGTTCGTTATGTCTTTGTCGTCGAAAAGGACGCGTCCCGTGTCGGGCATTTCAAAGCCGCCGATAATCCGAAGCATCGTCGTCTTGCCGCAGCCCGACGGTCCGAGCAACGTAATGAATTCGCTTTCGTATATCGACAAATTTATTTCGTCGAGCACGAGCAAGCTCCCGAATGATTTCGCGATGTTCTCCAAACGTATCAGTTCCCGTTTCATTTCCCAGCAACCCTTCAGAAAAAATTTCGGCTATTGTACTAAAAAACGACGTCTCAATCAAGAAACGCCGTTTTAACATTTTCCGCCGCCGTCCGAATCACGGATTGCGGTAATTTTTTTGCGCAGTGTAATTGTTTGTTGCGACAGACGTGTATAAGTCGAAATTCGGTTGTTGCGTCGAAAGAGCCTGTTCAAAAGCGACAATGGCGACGGAAAGATTTGTGCCGCCGCGCACGCCGTCAAGCTGTTCGTCGCTTAGCAATTCGCCGTCGAATTTTTTTGTGTCGGTCATTGCAATCAGCCTCCCGAAAATTTCAGCCGAGGATTTGGGCAGTGTGCGTCGCCGGATTTTGCATGACGCGGACAATTTCGTCGAGCGTCGCGGCAAAATTTTTCATTTCGGCTTCGGAATAGCGGCTTGCGTCGTAATCGAGGTAGAGCGAATATCTGCCCGTGTCTTCGATGTTAATTTCAACGTCGAGCGCGTTTTCCACGGCGGAAATTTCATTCGGCGGCAGGTAAACAATCTCAACGGGCGTGTCGCAGAAAATAAATTCGTTGTTGATATTTTTCTGGAAGATGAAGCTGACGCAGTCGTCTTCGAGCCCGTCGTTATAAACAATGTCCAAGCTCTTGCGATACTTCGTGCCGATATGAATCTGACCTTCGAGCTTGTCGACGAATTCGCCGATAAACATATCTTGAGTAAAATCCCACGCGCAGGGCAGTTGCTCAAGCATCAAGCCCATAAGCCGCCGTTCCTTCATGTTGGTGCGACCGTTGTTGACGCGGCTCATGACGACATCTTTGTTGCCGGTGATTTTCGCCAGTGTGAGCATCGTCGCGCCGAGGAAGAAATTATTTTCGTTGACGTGTGTATTGCGGAAGAATTCGTTGAAAATATTTTTGAACGTATAATCGACGTTGCCTTTAGTCCACGCCGCGACGCCTTGCACATTGACGGGCGGCAGGTGCCTGCTTTTGTCGAAGTGCGACAACATCTTGCGCCAATACGTGTGACCTTCGGCAAGGACTTCGGGCGGAATGTTCGCCTCCTCCTCAACGTAAGCCGCATAGCTCGGTGCGGACTGTTGACGTTTGCGCCCGCGATACACCGCGTCAATTTCGCGCCAAAGCAGGTACGACGCCGCCACGCCGTCCATAACCGCATGATAGAAGTCGCCGAACATATATTTTGCTGTCGGCGTTTGGAACAGGTAAATTCGCCACAACGGCTTGTTGATGATTCGATACGGCTCGCGCAACTTGTCGACGCGCTTATCAAATTCCTCGTCGCTGATGTGTTCGACTTGCACGGGCTGAATTTCCCCGTCGAAAATTTGGCACAAGTCGCTTGTTTCTGGGTGGAACAGGAAGCGGCAACGGAATATGTCGTGCGAATTCAGGACAACGTTAATCGCGGCGGCAAGGCGATTCATATCGATTGCGTGCGACATCTTGAACAAAGCACCGATATTCATCATGGTGGATTTTGCCTTGTTGAAGTGCGTATCGACGAGCCAACGCTGAACTGGGCGCAACGGGTAAAATTTTTTTGTCGAGAAGCCTTCCATAAAAATTCCTCCTTACACGACGACAAATTTGTTTTCGTCGCCGCGAATCATATAAAATTTTTTGCGGACGTTATCGGGCAGATTGAACGGCGTATCATGAATTATACGTTTGTCGCCGAAAATTTCTTACACGACGACGACAAATTTATTTTCGTCGCCGCTTATCATGTAATTTTTTTCGCGAACGTTATCAAGCGGATTGAGCTTGTCGGCGGGATTGAACGGCGCGGCATTTTCGCGGAATATGACGGTCGCAAAGTCGCCTTGCGGAATTATCGTGACCTCCAGCCGGAAATCTTCTGCGCGGGCGGCGTGGACGTTGAAGACCTCCGCGACGAGCTGCCGCAAAAAAATTTTCTTGTCGTCGGGCAGTTGGAGCGTCGATAAAAATTTTTCCAGCGCGTCAGTCAGTGCAGGTAAGTTTTCGGGCGCGGGAGTTGTGTCGAACGAAAATTGCCGCGAAAATTTCTGCGCGTCGATAAGCAGTAAGCCCGACTCGTTGCGCGTCAAAAGTCGCGTCACAATCAGCGCGACGATAAACGACACTCCGACGCCCGCCCACATGAAATGCACGCCGAATTCTCCCGCGAACATGCCCGCGCTCGGCAAAATCAGCAACAGCAAAAATTTTATCGCCGCGCCGAAATTCAGCCGCTCAATGTAAATGTAGTAGTTGCTCAACATCAGCGTCACGCCCAAAAAAATCGTGAACGGCATAAAAATTCTCACGGCGCGCACGCATTCGGCATAGAATTTGTCAGCCGACTCCACGCCGAAAAGTCCCGGCAACAGCTCCGCGAATACGAAGCTGAACAAAATCAGCACGATTGTCACGGCGACCGTCGAAGATATTCCGAGGCGCATTGTCTTCGCGACGCTGTGAAGTGCGCCTTCCGCGTGATATTGACAGACCATCGGTTGCAGGCAGTCGACAATGCCCGTGTATATCGTGACCAAAAGCGTGAACATGTTGACAATTACCGTGACGATTATCAAGTGGTGCTCGTCGAAGCGCGACAGAACATACGCCGAAAAAATCAGCGGCAACAGCGCAAGGCACAGCGTGTCGACCGAGTGATACCAGCTGTAAAAAATTCCGCGCCACAGTTCGCCGCCGTGCCAATAGCGCATGAAACGCAGCTGACAATTTTTCGAGAACAGATACGGCACGTGATACAGGAAGCTGACCAAGTTGCCGACCGTCGTTGCAATGCCGATACCGATAACGCCGATATAATGTCCCAGCACGACGTCAAGCACGACGTTGACGACGAACATTGCGATTGACGCTTGCACGCAGATATTTTCTTCGCCCTCCGCAACGTAAATCGTGTAGAAGTAAATGTTCAGCATACACGGCAGGGCGACGAACATCAGCCCGCGATAGTATTCGTCGGCGTAAGTCAGCAGGTGCGGAGAAATTTCCCACAGCGATAAAATTTCTTCTCGGCAGGCAATGAGCACGACGGTTATCAGCACGCCCGTCACGACCGCGACTTCCGCGCCCAAGCTGAAAAGTTCGTTCGCCTTGAGTTGATCGTTGTGACCTTTGGCGTAGGAAAACATCATTGCCAAGCCGTCGGCGACCATGTAGCTCAAGAAAACTATCAGCGTCATTATCGGCGCGACGAGCGTCATTGCCTCGACCGCCGCCTTGCCGACGAATTGTCCCGCGACGATATTGTCCGTCAAAGTCAGCACGTAGGAAATTGACATTGACGCAATCGACGCCACGAATACCGAGCGGAAACGTTCGCTTATAACCGTCTTCGTCATGAAGCCCTCCGAAAATTTTTTGTGCCGCAGTTCAATCGCGATTATCGCAAAAAAAAATACGTCCTGCAACGTGCGGCGAAAAATTTTTTCCCCGCGCAGGATATTCGGCGTCGCGAGCGTGATATAATTCGCGCGAAAGGAGCTGAAAATTTTATGCGACTGATTGTCGGAATGACGGGCGCAAGCGGCGTTGTAATTGCCGTGGAACTTTTGCGGCGGCTCAAAACGCTTGACGCGGTGGAGACGCATTTAATCATCACGCAGGGCGCGGAACTGACAATTCGCGACGAAACGAACTTCGACCTGTTCGAGATACGCCGCCTTGCCGATTGCGTTTACGACGTGAATCAAATGGACGCGTCGATTGCAAGCGGAAGTTTCCTTGTCGACGGGATGATTGTCGTGCCGTGCACAATGAAAACACTTGCGGGCATTGCGGCGGGCTACTGCGAAAATCTTTTACTGCGGGCGGCGGACGTCTGCTTGAAGGAAAATCGCAAACTGTTGCTCGTGCCGCGCGAAATGCCCTTCAGCCGAATTCACCTGCGCAACATGAAAGAACTTGCCGACTGCGGCGCGATAATTATGCCGCCCGTGATGACGTTCTACAACACGCCCAAGACACTCGACGCGCAGATAAATCACATCGTCAACAAAATTTTGCGGCTGTTCAATCTGCCCGACGACCTGCGCGAATGGAAGTCGCCGTGTTGACGGTGCGCGGTGCGTTGATTGCAACGTTTTAATTCAATTTGGTATGATGAACCTACTTTCTTTCGGCGGCGGACACAGGGCGCGCGTCCATGCGCGCCCCTTAACCGTATCGCTTTACCGACACAAACTAAGCCGCAAGGTTTGCGCGCCCCTGCGGCTTTTCGATTGCGTGTGGAAAAAAATTTTTTTACAGCAACTTTTCGATGTCGGCGGCGATTGATTTGGGCGTCGTCGTCGGCTCGAAGCGCGCAACAACATTTCCGTCGCGGTCAATCAAAAATTTCGTGAAGTTCCATTTGATGCCGTCGCCTTCCAGATATTCGGGGAAGTTCGTTTGCAGGGCGTCAAGCAACGGTTTGGCGACTGGGTGATTCATGTCGAAGCCCGCGAATTTTTTTTGCGCCGTGAGATACTTGAACAGCGGCTGGGCAGTTTCGCCGCGCACGTCGCCTTTCGCGAAGATGGTAAACGTCACGCCGTAATTGAACTTGCAAAATTGCTGAACTTCGTCGTTGGAGCCGGGCTCTTGACCCGCGAACTGATTGCAGGGGAAGCCGAGAATTTCCAAGCCGCGATCTTTGTAGGCGTCGTAAAGTTCCTGCAGTTCCTTGAATTGCGGGGTGAAGCCGCATTTACTGGCGGTATTGACGATAAGCAACACCTTGCCGCGATAATCGGCAAGCGATTTGTCCGCGCCGCCCTTAGTTTTAGCCGTGAAGTCGTAAACGCTCATTGAAAGTCCTCCTCAAGCCGTGGCAAGCAGTTCGTCGATTTTGCGCTTGTCGAAGCCGAGCACGTAGTTGACGCCGTCGATTGTCGTAACGGGAACGGTCAAGTCGCCCGAAATTTTCAAGCACTCGTTGCGCGCCGATTCGCTCTCCTCAATGTCGCAGGTCTGATATTCGACGCCGCGTGCCTGCAAATATTTTTTGACCTTGTCGCACCACGGGCAACCCTCGAACGAATAAACTTTAACCATAAAAAAATTCCTCCTTACAAACACAACAGCTCGTCCAACGCCGCTTTGTCGAAGTCGATAACGTAATGTTCGTTGTCAATCGTCGTAACGGGCGGCACGGACGGCGATACGTCCTTACAAACACAACAGCTCGTCCAACGCCGCTTTGTCGAAGTCGATAACGTAATGTTCGTTGTCAATCGTCGTAACGGGCACCGCCCAATCCATGCCCGTGAGCTTTTTGCAAGCGGCGCGGGCGGCAGGGTCAACCTCAATGTCAAGCTCCTCGAACTCGACATCTTTGGACTTAAGATATTTTTTGACTTTGGCGCACCACGGACAGCTTTGGATTGTGTAGACTTTGACCATAAGAAAATTCCTCCCATAAAAAATTTTCACGGCGTGAACTTTTGGGGCATGAACATCCGCTTGAACAGGTCGATGAAATTTTTCGCGGCGGTCGACAGTCGCAAATTCCTGCGCCACGCAACAACGGTATGTGTCGTCATTTCCGGGTCGACAATTCGCTTATAGACAAGGTCGCCGTCCGTAAGCAGCCGCTTGCTCGACACGGGTATCATTGCCGCGCCCAAGTTCATTTTGACCATAAGCAAATCTTGAACGACGCTGTCCGACACGCAGATAATTTTCGGGTCGAAGCCGAGATTTTCGCAGGCGGCAATGAAATTCGACTTCCACCGCAGCGGAATAATCAGCGATTGCCCGCGCAGTTCTTCCAGCCGAATTGTTTCGGGATTCGCGCCGCAGACGTTCTTTGCGTTCATGACCATGACGAGCGGCTCATTGGGCAGGACGAGCAGTTCGTAAGCGAGATTGTCGACTTGCGTCCGCGTGATTGCGATTTCAATCAGGCGGCTGTCGAGCAACTCCAAAATTCGCGCGCCTTCCGATTCCCAAATTTCAAACGTCACGTCGGGATACATCTTGCGGAATTCGCTGATAAGGTCGGGCAGAATCATTGCGCCGCTGGTCGTGATTGTGCCGATTCGAATTGAACCCTTAGTGCCCGAGCCGATTTCGGATATTTCGCGAACTGCACCGTCCACCATGCCCAAAATGCTTTCGACGCGGCTGTAAAGGACTTGACCCGCCTCCGTGAGCCGAATTCGACGCGAGCCGCGCTCAAAAAGTTTCGCGTTCAAATTTTCCTCAAGATGTTTCATTTGCCGACTAAGTGCCGGTTGCGCGATGCCGAGCCGTTGCGCCGCGTGACTGATGTTGCCCTCCTCGACAATGGCAAAAAACGCGCGCATGTCTTTAATGCCGATAGTTTGTGTCATTTCGTTAAGTTCCTCTCCATAAGTTTTTGTACTGCCGGCAAATCAAAAGTTGCGACAATTATAACACAAGGCGACACTTTACGATATACTTGCGCGACAAATTTGCACGGCGGGCGCAGGATAAAAAACTTCGCGGTCGAAATTTGCGGCGGGAGGCGATTTGACATGCTGAAAAAATTTTTTGCGGCGACGTTCGTACTGCTGATGATGTCGGCGAATTGTTTTGCGATGAATTTTTCGCAACCCGTCAATATCGGCGCGGTGTCGACGGCGGGCAACGAAGACGCTGTTACAATCAACGGCGCGACGAAAATTGACGCGACGACCAATGCTCGCGGCAACTACGTCACGGGCACTGCGACCTTCGGCGGGCTGTATCTGCACTTCGACGGCGCGGCACTTGCCGAAAAACTTCGCGGCGCGACAGAATCAACCGACTTTGCGGCGATTTACGATTCGGTCAGTTTCTTCGGCGGCAACGACGTTAAAAATTCCGTGCCGTATTACGTCTTTGAGGGCTCGACGGGGATTTTCCGCATTGACAACGACGCGGGGCTTGAGCTGTACTTGCTTACGACGGAGACGGGCGGCGGCGGCTCAATGTCGGTTATCGGCTTGCGCGGCGGCAAATGGGTCAAATACTTCACGACGAGCGACGCACGCAAAACTTACGGCATCGACTACAATTTTCATCTGACGAACTTGTACACGGCGGGCGACGAAATTATTTTCACGTATCAGCTTGAGCAGGCGGACACTTACCGCGAACTGCATTATCGTTGGGATTCGGCGGCGCAGTGGTTCAGCGTGGCGGCAATGTGACGTCGCGTCCGAACGGGTGTTCTATTCAATGTTGCGACGACCGTAAGCCGCGGTGTTCCCGACGTTACAACGACTTCAGCGCGTGCGAATTCTGCGTTGACAACGAAAAATCGCTGTGATAAACTTTGCGGCGTTAAGCAGGAGCCGACGCTTCTCACCCGCCGACCTTGATTGTGTTGGCGCGGTTGCAAAATTTTCTGACGAGAATCGCGGCGGCTTAATGTCGCCTTTAATTTTTTTCGACGCGCCGCAGGAGGTGTATTTCGATTAGTAGAGACAGTTTGAGAATCAACGATGAGATTCGTATTCGCGAGGTGCGTGTTACCGACGCGAACGGCGAACAGCTCGGCGTCATGCTCACGCGCGACGCGCTCCGACTTGCCGAGGAAAAGCACCTTGATTTGGTCGAGGTCGCGCCAAAAGCTCGCCCGCCCGTTTGCCGAATCATGGACTTCGGCAAATATCGTTACGAACAGCAGAAGCGCGAAAAAGAGGTCCGCAAGAAGCAGAAGATCATCACGATTAAGGAAGTCAAGCTCCGCCCCAACATTGAACAGCACGACTTTGAAGTCAAACTCAAAAACGCGCAACGTTTCATCGAAGAGGGCAACAAAGTCAAAGTTACCATTATGTTTCGCGGACGTGAACTGTCGCATCCGGAATTGGGCGGCGAGGTTTTGACCAAGCTTGCCGAGGCACTCAAAGATGTCGTGGCTGTCGAGCGTGCCGCCAAACTTGAGGGCAAGAATATGACTATGATTCTCTCTCCTAAGGCACAAAAGGCGCAAAAGACTAAGAAAACCACATCGACAAAAGGAGGGGACACAAGTGCCCAAAATCAAGACGCACCGCGCAGCAGCTAAACGTTTCCATGTGACGGGCAGCGGCGAATTCAAACGCAACAAAGCTTACAAGAGCCACATCTTGGAAAAGAAGACCCGCAAACGCAAGAGAAATCTCCGCAAGGCGACGCTTGCTTCGGCGGCAGACCGCGCACGCGTGAAGAGAATGCTTCCTTACGCTTAATTCAATCGAACGGAGGAGATTATCTTGCCCAGAGTAAAAACCGGCGTCACTGCTCACAGACGCCATAAAAAAATTCTCAAGCTCGCCAAAGGTTATCGCGGCGCGCGGAGTAAACAGTTCAAAAAAGCCAACGAATCAATCATGAAAGCCGGGCAGTACGCCCACCGTGACCGTCGCGTCAAAAAGCGCGAATTCCGCAAGCTGTGGATCGCCCGTATCAATGCGGCGGCGCGTATCAACGGCATTTCCTACAGCAAACTTATCTGCGGGCTCACCAAGGCGGGTGTCGCCGTCGACCGCAAAATGATGGCTGAACTTGCCGTCAACGACGCGGCGGCCTTCGCAAAGCTCGTCGACGTTGCCAAGGAAAATATCTGACACATCACGCACAAAAATCAAGGCGTCCGAAAATTTATCGGGCGTCTTTTGCGTTGCGGAAATTCATCCTGCACGGGGGGATACGGAATCTTGCACGATTGTGACAATATATTTTGCCGTCAACGACGCGGCGGCTTTCGCAAAGCTCGTCGACGTTGCCAAGGAAAATATCTGACACATCACGCACAAAAATCAAGGCGTCCGAAAATTTATCGGGCGTCTTTTGCGTTGCGGTTGAAAAAATTTTTGCTCGCAATGTTTGCATTATCGGCGCGAAATGTCGGGCTTGAGTTGATGCGTCGTCTGGAACGTCGACATTCGCGCAGAGTCAGATAACAAAAAATCTCCGCAAGAATTTTTCCTGCGGGGATTTTTTATTCGCGCCACAAAGTTTCAAGCCGCCGCTTAATCGCCGCCTCCGCGCCTTGAGTGGTCGGCTCGTAATAGTGCGCGTCGGACTTTGTCGCGGGCAGATATTGTTGGCGGACAAAGTGTCCGTCGAAGTCGTGCGGATATTTGTAGCCGACGCCGTGCCCGAAAGCCTTCGCGCCCTTGTAGTGGGTGTCGCGCAGATGTTTCGGAACTTCGTCGGCGGAAGACTTCACGTCGGCAAGTGCGCGGTCAATCGCTAAGTAAGCCGCGTTGGACTTCGGCGCGCCCGCAATGTACGTGACTGCCTGCGCCAAAATTATCCGCGCCTCCGGCAAGCCGACAAATTGAGCCGCTTGAGCCGCCGCGTTCGCCAAAATCAACGCCTGCGGGTCGGCATTGCCAACGTCCTCCGCCGCACAAATGACGATTCTCCGCGCAATGAATTTCAAATCTTCGCCGCCGTCAATCATCCGCGCCAAATAAAAAATCGCCGCGTCCGCGTCCGAGCCGCGCATACTCTTTATGAACGCGCTGGCAATGTCGTAATGCGTATCGCCGAGTTTGTCGTAGCGACGGATTTTTTCGCCGAGCAGGTCGCGCAGGGTGTCGACGGAAATTTTTTCGGTGAACGCCGCCTGCTCCAACAAGTTCAAAGCCATACGCGCATCGCCGTCGGCAAAGTCGGCAATGATGTCGAGCGCACGATCTTCCGCAGAAAATCCTTCCGTGTCGACGGCGCGGCGAAGGATTTTTTTTATGTCGTCGACCGTGAGTTTCGACAAGCGGACGATTTTCACGCGGCTCAAAAGTGCGGCGTTGACCTCAAAGAACGGATTTTCAGTCGTCGCGCCGATTAGGATTAGCCGCCCGTCCTCCACATACGGCAACAAAAAATCTTGCTGCCCTTTGTTGAAGCGGTGAATTTCGTCGATAAAAAGTATCGTGCGCCGCCGATAAAATTTCAGTTGGTCTTGAGCCGCCTTGACGATGTTGCGCAGGTCGCCGATTCCCGACAGTGCCGCGTTGATTTTGACGAATTCGCTTGCCGTCGTGTTTGCGATAATTTTTGCGAGCGTCGTCTTACCGGTGCCGGGCGGTCCGAAAAAAATCAGCGACGGAGTCTGACCTTGAGCGATCATTTTGCCGAGTGCTCCGCGTAAAATTTCCGTTTGCCCCGCGAAGTCCCGCAAAGTTTTCGGGCGCATTCGTTCGGCAAGCGGTTGATATTTCGTGTCTTCATTGACACTGCTGAACAAATCCATAAGCAACTCCTAAACGTCGGCGAAAATTTTACGAATTTCAGCGCGGAGCGGTGACCAGCGTTTTTGCAAAATGAGATAATAGTTTTCGTCATTCTTCAAAAAATTTGCCGCCGTCAAACTTTTATTCTGTTCGCATTTAAACGAGTAAACGGTTATTCCATCCTCGACAATCGCCGCAAAGAGTTTATCCAATATCGCGTCGTAAGCGTCCGTGTAAAGTTTTATCGGCAACAGAAATTTCATGTCGCCGAGGTTGCGGAGAATGTCGTAAACGTCGGAAGATGTCGGCGACGTTGTCAGTGCCGTAACGTTTTTGTCGGTGATGTTGCCTTGATGATACCTTGCCGCCAAAGCCGTGAATGCAATACAAATCGTCCGCGCAATGTGTGCAAAAGTTGTTCGGACGGTTGCGTCGGGCAAATCTTTGTTGTCGAGGTCGAATTTCTTCAAAAACTTTTTCGTAAAGTAGTCGTCGACGTAAAGCAACTCCTTGCATATGGCGGCGACCTGCGCTTGCTTGCCGTTGAAAATCGGCTCATAATATTCGGGCGAATAAACCGACGAAGGCTTTGAGCGACTTTTGCACGGCATTTGAAATATCGCCGCCAGACACAGCTTCCCGACCTCAAGCAACTTGGTATGCAAATACGAATCGTCAAATCGACTTTCAATCTTTTCGCCGCGTTTGGTCTGATAAAACACGCCGACATCACGCATTGCTTGAGCGAAACTGCGTTGTTCGGGAGCGTTGGCTTTCAAATCGGCGGGCTGAATGGGTTTTTGAGAATTGGCGGCTTGAGCAATCGACAGGCTGAAGGCGGCTTTTTCGTATTCGGTTGTGCCGGAAGTCTTTATGATTTTGCATGACAGCGAAAAATCATGCGCGGCGAGAAGGTTTTTGCTTTTGGAAAGCACGTAAGTCGTTTGCCAGCCGTTTACAATTGAAAAATTGCGCAGGTGCACAATCGTCCCGTCAATTCGGAAATCGTCGCAGATTATCGTGATGCCGTTATTTTTCAGCCAAAATGATTCGGGCGTATTTTTGATGGTCTCGCGAATTTCCTTGTCGATTTTGCCGCCGCTGATGTGATAGCGCAGATTAAGTGCCAATAAATTTGTGCCGTGCGTCGCGTACAGTTCCTTGATTGAAAAGGCGGACGCGTTGACAATGACGGCGTCGTCGCCGTAGCGCAGGAAATTGCCCTTCCGATCAATGGCAAGCTTGCCGCTCTCGACGGTCGGACGTCGGTCTTCGGATTCTTTGATGTCTTTCGCCACGTCGTCGACAAACATCAACGACAATTCAATCGCATCAAATATCGTGAATTGCTCGCGAAATTTTTTCTCAATGTCAACCGCGTTGATACTTTTTTTTCGCGGTGCAGCGGTATAGAATACGAAACGAACTTTGGAGTCTTCGCCGCGCTCGGCATTCAGCGTGAGGAAACGTTTTTGCACGCGCTCATTCACGCGTTCGTAATGTCCCGCCAACATATCGTTATAAAAGTCCGCCATCTTGCGCACGGCGTTGAGCACTTGCTCGGCGGAAATGGTTTTGTAAAATTTCGACTGCCCGATAACAAGGTCGCAAGTTTCAGAATTCGGGTCGCTCAACAAAATATCCGCGCCGCCGTCGTTGGAGCCGTCAACAATCATTTCGGCGAAGTCGTCTTCATTCAAAATCAGCGCGGGATTTTTGTAAAAATGCGCCTTGACGCAAAGCACCGAGAAAACATAATCGTCCGTGCGTTCGCGAAGTGACGGGTATTGCGTCTTAAGCGCGTGTATCTTGTCCGTGATGTAACTGTAAGTGTCCATTTGAATCCCCTTAAAAATCGCCCGTGGAGCCGAAACGTCCG
>JADEZP010000149.1 GCA_015206805.1 Quinella sp. 1Q7
TGTTTCGTGCCGACGGGGATTGTCACGGTGTCGCCCGCGTGAACAATTTTTTCCGCGCCGTCAATGACAACCCGACCCGTGCCCGCAATGAAATTCCAGACCTCCGCGCGATGTTCGTGGCTGTGATATTTCATGCGACTGCCGCGATTTAACGTAACCTTGACGGTCAAGCTCGTGTCGTCCGCGTCAATGATTTTAAAACTGCCCCACGACTTTTCCGCGAAACGAATTCGCTTGTCCAGCCGCTCGACGAACGGCTTAATGTAACTCGACGCGTGCTTGTCGGAAACTAAAATTCCGTCGGGACCGGCGGCGACAACGGCGTCGCGCAAACCCATGCAAATTATCGGCACGTCGGAATTGTTTATAACGTGCAGATTCGCGCAAGTATCGTCGGCTTGGACTTGCCCCGTGAAATTTTCGGCGATGACTTCGGTGAGCGTGTTCCACGTGCCGATGTCGCGCCATTCGCCAGCATAACGCACGACAGAAATATTTTCCTCGTGCTCGACGACCGCGTAATCAATGCTGATATTCGGCAACGCGGCGTAATTTTTTTTGAGCTCAACGTAAGCGGACGTGCCCAAAATTTTTTCAGCCTTGTCAAGCGCGTAACTCAACCTGAACGCGAAAACTCCGCCGTTCCACAGCGCGCCCGCGTCGATAAATTTTTGCGCGTCGGCAAGATTCGGCTTCTCCTTGAAGGCGGCAACTCGGCTGACGGCGTCGGACGTGCGCGGGATTATGTAGCCGTATTTCTCGCTCGGATATGTCGGCGCAATGCCCAAAAGTACAAGCGGCGCGTCGTTGAGTGCGGCGGCAAGCGCGGGGAACAGCTCGAAAAATTTATCATCGACGTATGGATCGACGGGGCAAACTACAATCGGTTCGTCGCGCGAAATGTTTTTGATGTCGTGCAGATACGCCGCCGCCAATGCAATCGACGGGAAAGTATTTCGGCGACAAGGCTCCGTCGACAGCGCGAATTCGTTACCCAAAAATTTTTTCAGCAACGGGACTTGACGGCGTGCCGTGGCGATTGTTATCGGCGCGTGCGGATTTGTTCGGCGGATTTGTTTGACGACGCGCTGAAGCATGCATTCCCCGTCCGCGAAGACGCGCAGGAATTGTTTTGAGCGCACGTCGTTTGAAAGCGGCCACAATCGCTGACCACTGCCGCCCGACAGTAAAATTATTTGCATGAGTTCATCTCCCGCAGAAAATTTTCATACGTAAGCTTGAGCCCGTCGCGAAGTTCGGTCTTATACGTCCAGCCGAGTGCCGCCGCCTTCGACACGTCCAAAAGTTTGCGCGGGGTACCGTTGGGCTTTGATGCGTCCCAAAAAATTTCGCCGTCGTAGCCGACAATTTCCGCCGTCAACTCCGCCAACGCCCGAATCGAAATTTCCTTGCCGGTGCCCGCGTTGACGGTCTCGTTGCCGCTGTAATTGTTCATCAGGAAGACGCACAGATTCGCAAGGTCGTCGACGTACAGAAATTCGCGCAGGGCAGTGCCGTCGCCCCAACACGTCACGGACGGCAGATTGTTGACCTTTGCCTCGTGGAAGCGACGAATCATTGCGGGCAACACGTGGGAGTTCGTCGGGTGATAATTGTCGTTCGGACCGTAAAGATTCGTCGGCATGACCGAAATAAAATCCGCGCCGTGCTGACGGTTAAGGTACTCACAATACTTCAGCCCCGAAATTTTCGCCAGCGCGTAAGCCTCGTTCGTCGGCTCAAGCGCGGAAGTCAACAGGCAATCTTCGCGCATTGGTTGCGGCGCGAATTTCGGATATATGCACGACGAGCCGAGAAACTCCAGCTTGCGGCAACCGTTTTGCCACGCGGCGCGGATAACGTTCATTTCGATAAGCATGTTGTCGTACATGAAGTCTGCGGGCGCGGAATTGTTCGCGACGATGCCGCCGACCTTCGCCGCCGCAAGAAAGACGTATTCGGGACGCTCCGCCGCGAAAAATTTTTCGACGTCAGCTTGCCGCGTCAAGTCAAGTTCGCCGTGAGTGCGCGTCAAAATATTTTCGTAGCCTTGACGCTTGAGTTCGCGCACGATAGCCGAGCCGACCATTCCGCGATGTCCCGCGACGTAAATTTTTGAAGTCCGTTCCATGAAAATTCCTCCGTTAAATTTTTTCGGCGAGCGACATTGCAAGCTCCGCCGTCAAATCCGAATTGTAATTCTGCGGCTTGTCGAGCGTGTTGAGCGGGTAAGCGTAATCGTTGAGGAACGTCGTCCGCCCGTCAGAAATTTTTTGCGCACGTTCCGAACGCGTCTCCGTCCAATAACCGCGCCAATCGCCGTTGAAATTGTACTGATATAAAATTCTGTGATACGGCAACGCGGCGTCGGCGAAGTATGCCCAATGCGCCGTTGATTCGAGATTTTCGGGGAAGTATTCCGTTTGAATCGACGTGTGCTTAAGCCGCTGAACGTCGCCCGCCAAATATTTGCCGCCGTTAGTGGTCGTGACGGTCGCGGTGTCGAAATTCAGCGCGGAAACTGTCTTGCCGTATTCGACGCGGCTTGAAATGTTTTGAGCCATGCGCCGCCAAAGTTCTCCGTAACCAAATTTTTTCGGGTAGTAGAATTCGGCGTGACCGGGTTGTTTGCCGTGAGCACGACGCGTCAGGCACGAAAGCAACGTTCGAGTTTCCAGCGAATCCAATCGACAAATTTTTTCGGCATATCCGCGCCGACATTGCAGCCCGCCTTCGCGACGGACATCAAATATTCAACCTGCTCCTCAAGCGGCAACTGCCAAATGTTCGCCTCCGGCGGGTGATTGACAGTCGCGTTGCCAATTCCGTCACGTGCGGACGGTGAACGTCCAGAATATGACCGCCGCCAACGTCAACGGGCGTCCCGTCAATGTAAACCGTGCGACACAATCCGCCCGCTGTAAAGTTCCGCTCCAGCACCAAAAACGAATCTTCGCCGCACCGTCATAAAACGGCTTGGAAGAATTCACCGTCCAATGCCATCTGAATTTGTCCGTACTGTTCAAGGGCAACAACTCCGTCGTCAAAAATTTTTTGCCGTGGAATTGTTGCGACGATTCGTGAACGGCATCAAAAATCTTATCGCGGAAAATCACGCGCCGTAAATCTTCCGCAACAACGACAAGTTCATGTCGAACGTCCCGTTGCAAAGCTCGAAATCGAATATTAGTTGCTCAACGGGCACGCCAAGTTTGTCGGCAAAAATTTTTTTCGACGCGACGGACTCCGGCTCGCCCGCAACAATCACGTAATCGAACGCGACTTCGGGCAACGACGCCCGCAATGTCGATGTTTTGTACGCCGTAATTGAGACTTAGCGCGGCAATCATTTGATTCAGCAAGTTGCCGGGCTTTTCGGGAATCCATATCAAAATTTTCAAGCTCCGCATGAAGTCACCGCCCGTAAAGTTTCAAGTCCGCCTGCACCATCATTTTGACCAGCTCGCGGAAAGAAACGTTTCGTCGCCAATTCAGCAGACGTTCGGCTTTGGACGCGTCGCCCAAAAGTAAATCGACCTCCGCGGGGCGGAAAAATTTCGGATTCACGTCGACAAGCAACTTGCCCGTCCGTGAACAGTAGCCGCGCTCATCAACGCCCGTGCCGCGCCACTCAAGCTCAATGCCGACTTCACCGAACGCCGCCTCGACAAATTCGCGCACCGTGTGAGTTTCGCCCGTCGCCAAAACAAAATCATCGGGCTCGACGTGCTGAAGTATCCGCCACATGCCCTCGACGTAATCAGCCGCGTAGCCCCAATCGCGCCGCGCGTCCATGTTGCCGAGCGACAATTTATCCTGCACGCCCGCGCAGATTTTAGCGACGGCAAGCGTGATTTTCCGCGTGACAAATTCCGTACCGCGTCGCGGC
>JADEZP010000150.1 GCA_015206805.1 Quinella sp. 1Q7
AATCCCGACATCCGCGCGGAGTTGATGGAGGAGCTCGACGTTGACTTGAATCACGACATTTTGCCTGACCCCGAACGCGAAATGATTGAGGTTGCCCTGCGGCAGATTCAGCGGCTTGAGATGCGTGTCAGCGAACTTGAACGAGAACTTGCCGCCGCGAAAGCCGAAATTTCCGCCGAGGCAATGCGCACGTCGTCGCTTGAAGTCTCGATAACCGATAACAAAGTCAACTTGTCAAAGGACGTGACACAATGAACTTGATTTTGGACATTCACACGCACACGATAGCCAGCGGACACGCTTACGGCACGATTCGCGAAATGGCGCAGTCCGCCGCCGAACGCGGCTTGAAACTTTTGGGCTTCGCCGAACACGGTCCGAAAATTCCCGGCGCGATTGACCCGTTTTATTTCCGAAACTTGATTGTCATTCCGCGCAAGCTTTACGGCGTCGAAATTCTCCACGGCTGCGAAATTGACGTTCTCAACGACGGCACGCTTGATTTGGAACAGGAACTTATCGACAAGCTCGACTTCGGCATTGCGGGCATTCACGTGCAGTGCTACGAAAATGTCGGGCGCGAAAAAAATACCGACAATCTGCTGTCGTGCATGAGCAACGAAAAAGTTTTCTTCGTGTCGCACCCCGACGACGACCATACGCCGTTGAATTACGAACGGCTCGTTGCGGGCGCGAAAAAATTTCACGTCGCCTTGGAAGTCAACAACAGTTCGTTTGTCAAGGAGGATAAGCGACTTAATTGCCGTGCCAACTACAGGACGATGCTTGCACTGTGCGAAAAATTTTCCGTGCCGATTATAGTCAGCTCCGACGCGCACGATCCGTCTTGGGTCGGCGAATTCACTTTGGCGGAAAATTTCCTGCGCGAAATAAATTTCGACGAGACTTTGATTCTCAACACGAGCGTCGACAAATTGAAACAATTCATCCGTTTATGAGGAGTGTTTATCATGCTGAAACTTAAAACCGTCCGCAAAAAGATGTTTGCCCGCGACTTGAAAGGGCTAATCGACCTGCCGAACTACGACGACAATCAGCGCGTGGAAGTCACCGTTTACCCGACCGAAGAACGCAGAAAACCGTTGCCGCCCGAAGAACGCAGAAAAATTTTGGATCGTCTCACGGGTTGCTTGCAGGGATGGTTGATCCGTCGAAAACGCTTGACGATTGGCGCACAGAAAGGCTGGAGGAACGTTATGGAATTAAACTTGCTGATTGATACGAACGTCGCGTTGGATGTTGTTTTGGAACGCGAGCCTTTCTTTGCAATGAGCAATCGAGTTATCGATTTGCCAATCGAGCACAACGTCAAAGAATTCGTTTCGGCGACGACGATCACGGATATTTATTATCTGACGTACAAAGCTTTGAAAAATCATCAAATCGTGCGTTCTCTGTTTAACGACCTTTTCGAGTTCGTGGAAGTCGTTGCGGTCACTGCCGAAGACATACACGCCGCCTTCGCGCTGAATTGGAAAGACTTCGAGGACTCCGTTCAATATGCCGTTGCCAAGACGAATCATTTTGACGGCATTGTCACGCGCAACATGCAGGGCTTCGACGCCGACGACGAGATTAAAATTTTTACGCCCGAAGAACTCTGCGAACACATTGCAGAAAAATTTTGACGTTTACAGGCGCGGCGAACGCGTCCCGAAAAATTCTGCCAACACATCAAAACTTTGGAGGATTGATTCAACATGATTAAAGTCTTTAACACGATGAGCCGAACGAAAGAAATTTTCAAGCCGCTCAAAACCGGCGAGGTCAGTATCTACTGCTGCGGAGTGACGCCCTACAGTTCGCCGCATATCGGCAACGCCCGCCCGTTCGTCATTTGGGATGTCATTCGCCGATTTTTCGCCAAAAGCGGCTACAAAGTCCGCTACGTCCAAAATTTCACCGACGTCGACGACAAAATCATCAAGGCGGCGAATAAGCACGGCGTCACGTGGAAAGACATTGCCGAAAAAAATATCGCCGTCTACTTCAAGTGCATGGACGCGCTCAACGTCCGCCGCGCAGATATTTATCCGCGCGTGTCCGAGACGATGGACGATATTATCCGCATGATTCAAACGCTCGTCGACAAGGGCTTTGCTTACGTGCTTGAAGGCGGCGACGTTTTTTACAGCGTGGAGAAAATTCCGCACTACGGCAAGTTGAGTCGGCGCACGCTTGATGACATGATGGCTGGTGCCCGCGTCGCCGTCGACGAACGCAAACATCATCCTATGGACTTCGCGCTGTGGAAGTCGGCAAAACCCGATGAGCCCGCTTGGGACAGTCCGTGGGGCAAAGGTCGTCCCGGTTGGCATATCGAGTGCTCGGCAATGTCGCTGAAATTTTTGGGCGAGAAATTCG
Organism: Quinella sp. 1Q7; assembly: GCA_015206805.1. Taxonomy (GTDB): domain Bacteria; phylum Bacillota; class Negativicutes; order Selenomonadales; family Selenomonadaceae; genus Quinella. The sequence goes on from JADEZP010000150.1 coordinate 2,386, forward strand.
ACTTCCACGGCGGCGGCTCCGATTTAATCTTCCCGCACCACGAAAACGAAATTGCGCAGTCTCAAGCCGCGCTCGGCGACGAAAATTCCTTCGCGCAATATTGGGTGCATAACGGCTTTATCACAATCGGCAACGAAAAAGCCAGCAAGTCCAACGAGGAGCAACAGTCTAAAAAGACGCTGTTCACCGTCGAGGAAATTTTGGCGAAGTATCCCGGCGAAGTCGTGCGGCTGTTACTTTTGCAGACGCATTATCGCAACCCGCTTGAGTTCAGCGAAAGTCGGCTCGTTGAGGCGCAGGAATTCTTCGGCAAATTGGCGCGGGCTTATTGGCAGCTTGACACGTTGGCGCGGAAAATTCATGCGGGCGAATTCATAAAAGACACCGCCGAAAAAAATTTCGCCATAACCGTCAGCCGCGCAGGCGGTCTCGTCGAGGAGGGCGAACGGCTTTTGTCGAACTTCTACGCCGCAATGAGCGACGACTTCAACACCGCGTTGGCGATAACTTACATGTTCGAGCTTGCGGGCGAAATCAGCGACTACTACGGCGAATTCACTGCGGGGAAAATTTTGCCCGTGACAATCGACGGCGACATAATCCTGCGCGTGCGCGACATCTACCTTGAAATGGCGGACATTCTCGGAATTTTTGAACAGCCCGTTCCCGTTGAGCAAGCCGAAGAAATTTCCGACGACCAATCCGAACTCGTCAACGCGCTGATGAAAATTATCCTTGACCTTCGCCAAGACGCCCGCTCCGCAAAAAATTGGGCGACTGCCGACAAAATCCGCGACGAACTCAAGGCGGCGGGAATCGTCGTCGAAGACACTCCGCAGGGCGCGATATGGCACAAAGCTTGAGCTTCCCGACGGACGAAATTAAAACGCTCTCGCCGCTGATACTTGCGCATATCGGCGACGCGTATTTTCATTTGTATGTGCGGACGCGACTTTTGCACGTCACGCGAAATATCACGCGCCTGCATGAGTTCAGCGCGCAAATCGTTTCGGCGACCGCGCAGTCAAAAACTTATCACGCGCTGGAAAATTTTTTGTCCGACGCCGAACGCGACACCTTCCGACGCGGACGAAATGCCAAAAGTCACGCGCCGCGTAAAGCTACCGTCGCCGAATATCACGCAAGCACCGGCTTTGAAGCACTGCTCGGCGAACTGTTCCTGCGGAAAAATTTCACGCGCCTCGACGAAATTTGCGAACTTGCATTCAACGCCGCGTTCAAAGAGATAACGCCATGAAAAAATTTTTGACCGCCGCAATTTTATTGACGGCACTGCTAATCGGCACCGCCTGCGCCGAAAAAATTCCCGAACCAGCCTCCGACGACCCCGAAGGCGCGACTGCCGCGCCCGCCGACATAAATCACGCCAACTCGATTTACTTCCCGCAAATCGACTTCGCCGCGCTGACCTCGAACGCCGACAGAATCATTTTGGCGGACTACCC
>JADEZP010000070.1 GCA_015206805.1 Quinella sp. 1Q7
GCTCGGACGGTTGCGACGGCATGAAAAAAATCAAAGCAACGGGCGGCTACTCCATTGCCCAAGACGAGGACAGTTGCGTCGTTTACGGTATGCCCAAAGCCGTTGTCGACGCGGGGCTTGCCGACGAAGTGCGCCCTTTAAATAAAATTGCCGAAGCGATTGTTGAGGCTGTCAGACGATAACGATTTGACATCGACCGATTTTAACAGGAGGCTTTTAAATGTTGGAAACCAATCAGTACATGGATATGTTTCTGGACGAGTCCCACGAACATTTGCAGTCGCTGAACGACGGCTTGTTGGGGCTGGAGGATAACGCGGAAGATTTGTCCATACTCAACGAAATTTTCCGCAACGCGCACACGCTCAAAGGCATGTCCGCGACAATGGGCTACAACAAAATCGCCGAACTTACTCACGAGATGGAAGACGTGCTCGACATGCTCCGCAAAGAACAGCTCAAAGTCAACGGCGACATTATCGACACGCTGTTCAAGTGTATTGATTCGCTCGAACAGATGATTAACAACGTTGCCAACGGCGACCCCGAAGACCTTGTCGACGTAAGCGGACTTGTCGCGAAATTGACCGCAATCATGAAAGGCGATAACGCCGCTCCCGCACCTGCACCGACGACCGCCGCTCAACCTGCGCAACCCGCTCAAACCGCTCAACCCGCGCCGTCAACTCCGACCGCCAAAGCTCCGACCGATTTGCCCGTCGAACTGTCCGATACCGAAATCAACATCATTGCCGAAGCCGAAAAATCCGCAATGCACGGCGTCTATCTCAAGGTCACGCTCACTGAAAGCTGTCTGTTAAAATCCGCGCGCTCTTATATGGTTATGAACGCTCTCGACGAACTCGGCGAAGTCATACGCACAATCCCCGTCGCCGAAGAACTTGAGCAGGAACAATTCGATCATTCATTTGAAGTCATTCTGATAACTCACGCCGACCTTGACCCGATTAAAGAAGCCGTTATGGGCGTTTCGGAAGTTGAGTCCGTCGAAGCGCAATCAATCAAAGTCGCCGCGCCGCAACCTGCACCCGAACCCGCTCCCGCGCCGCAACCGACTCCGCAACCGTCACAACCCGCAAACGCTCCCGGACCGTCGAAATCGTCCGCGCCCGTCAATGCTCAACCTAAACCCGCGCCGCAACCGGCTCAAGCTCAAGCCGCCGCCAAAAAATCTCACGCGGGGCAATCCGTCCGCGTCGACATTGAAAAGCTCGATACGCTGATGAATCTTATGGGCGAACTCGTCATTAACAAAGTCCGCCTTGAGCAAATCGGGCAAACGCATCGTCTGTCCGAACTCACCGAAACGCTTGAGCAAATGGATCGCGTCACCACCGACCTGCAAAACATCGTAATGAAAGTCCGCATGGTGCCCGTCAGCCAAGTCTTTAACCGTTTCCCGCGCATGGTTCGCGACGTTACCAAGGAACTCAACAAGGAAATCAACCTTACAATCGAAGGCGAAGATACCGAACTCGACCGCACCGTCATTGACGAAATCGGCGACCCGATTATGCACCTCCTGCGCAATTCGCTCGACCACGGCATTGAAATGCCCGACGAACGCGAGGCTAAGGGCAAGCCGCGTATCGGCGAAGTCGGGCTTATTGCGCGTCACGAAGGCAACAACGTCGTTATCATGGTTACCGACGACGGCAAGGGCATTAACCCAGACGTTATCCGCCGCAAAGCCGTCGAAAAGGGACTTTTCACGCAGGACGAAGTCGACAACATGGACGACGCGGACGCCGTCAGAATCGTGTTCTTACCGGGCTTTTCGACCGCCGAAAAAATTTCCGACATTTCCGGACGCGGCGTCGGCATGGACGTCGTCAAGTCCAAAATCGAATCATTAAGCGGGCACGTCGACGTTGAAACGCGCGTCAATGAAGGCTCCGTCTTCAAGATTAAACTGCCGCTCACGTTGGCGATTATTCAGGCAATGCTCGTTCAAGTTCAAAACGAAATGTACGCCATTCCGCTTGCCTCAATCGACAGCACGTTGAGCATACAACCTTCCGACATCTCGACCGTCCAAAATAATGAAGTCATCGTTCTGCGCGGCGAAATTATTCCGATAATCCGCATGGAAGAAACGCTTATGGTGCCGCACGTGCGCGACACGTCAGAATTGTTCGTCGTCGTCGTTCATGCGGGCGACTCGAAGGCGGGCATTGTCGTCGACAAACTCATCGGTCAGCAGGAAATTGTTATCAAGACGCTCGGCAACCTGTTCATGGGCTTGAAGATGTTCAGCGGCGCGACAGTTCTCGGCGACGGCAGAGTTGCGCTTATTTTGGACGTTGCGTCGATGTTGAATTAAGATTGCAAGATTATAAGATTGCAAGATTGCAAGTGGTGTTGCTCGCAATCTTTTAGTCTCGCAATCTCGCAATCTTAACAAGGAGGAATTTTTATGGCTAAAGACAGCGTGGCGAATAAACCCCCTGTGCTTGACGACGAAGATCAAGTTCAGGCTATGCAGGTTGTCGCCTTCAAGCTGCGCGACGAAGAATACGGCGTGAATATTTTTCATGTGCAGGAAATTCACAATCTGGTTGACATAACGCGCGTCCCGTTCGCCGCAAGCTTCATTAAGGGCGTCATCAATCAGCGCGGCTCGGTTATGCCCGTTATCGACTTGAAAAAACGCCTCGGCATTCAAGAGACGCCTTACACCGCCGCAACCCGTATCGTTACCGTTATCGTCGGCGACCTGCAAGTCGGCATGCTCGTCGATTCCGTCACCGAAGTGCTTACAATCCGTTCAAAGCTCGTCGACCCGAAAAAAACCGTCAGCGACCGCGCCATGGAAAAATTCCTTTCGGGTATCGGCAACATCAACGGGCGGCTCGTCACAATGCTCAACCTTGAAGAAATTGTTAATGCCAACTAAGATTGCAATCTAAATCCCAAGGAGGTCTTGAAATGATTGATGAATTCAACTTATCAGCAAGTCAGCTCGACGCACTGCGCGAAATCGGCAACATCGGCGCGGGTAACTCCGCAACGGCTCTGTCGCAGGTCATCAACAAAAAAATCGATATGAACGTCCCGAAAGTCTCAATCGTCCCAATCGAAGACGTTCCCGACCTTGTCGGCGGTCCCGACTCGCTGATTGTCGCCGTATTCCTGCGCGTCTACGGCAAAGCTCCCGGCAACATCCTGTTCCTGATGCCGAAGAAAAACGCGTTCTACCTCGTCGACGATTTAATGCAACGTCCGCACGGCACAACGCAGGATCTCGGCGAAATGGACGTGTCCGCGCTCAAAGAAGTCGGCAACATTTTGACGGGCTCGTATCTAAACGCGTTCTCGCACTTCACGGGAATTTCAATGATTCCGTCGATACCGTCGCTGGCGTTGGATATGGCGGGCGCGATTCTGAACGTCGTTCTTGTGCAGCTCGGACAAATGGGCGATCACGCGTTGGTTATCGAAACAAAATTCTTGGCGGAAGATGATTCCGTCAACGGACATTTCTTCTTGGTGCCCGACCCCGGCTCGTTGGGCACAATAATCGAATCCGTGGGAGTGGTTTAATTATGGCAGACCTTATCAAAGTCGGTATGGCTGACTACAAGGTAGGTCGCGCCCCTTCCACACTCATCAGCTACGGACTCGGCTCCTGTATCGGCATTTCGCTTTACGACCCGCAACGCAAAATCGGAGGACTTTTGCACATTATGTTGCCCGATTCAACTCAAGCACGTTCCAGCGACAATCCCGCCAAATTCGCCGATACGGGTATTCCGCTCATGATTAACGACGTTATCGCGCTCGGAGCGTCACGCTCAAGACTCGTTGCCAAAATCGCGGGCGGCGCGCAAATGTTCGCCTTCGCCAACGCAACCGACATCATGAAGGTCGGCACTCGCAACGCCGAAACTTGCAAACAAATTCTCAAGCGCAACGGCATTCGCGTCATTGCCGAGGATACGGGCGGCACTTACGGGCGCACCGTTTCAATCGACCTGAACACGGGCTCTTACAAGGTCAAGACAATCGACCGCGGCGAAAAGAATATCTGAAGGGCGTTGCCCGTGTTTAAAAGTGGTGACAGCTTTGACAGGATTTTACGACTGGCTTGAAAGTATCATGCCCGTCAAACGAATTTTAATATCGTTGGCGGTCGGCATGGTTCCAATGTTTATCGTGCTGATTTTGGGGCTGAACAACGAGTTCGTCAGCGGCGCAACTGTCGCGTCACGGACGTTTTCAGCCTTTTGTTTTACAAGTTTGGTATGTTTTATTTTGATGATGAGTTGCGAGGAATACGCCATCTTCAAGACCAAAAGGGAGCTTGAACATTTCGTGGACGACGCGCCTGTTGAAGATACCGAAAACTTCAACCGCGCCGAATATCTGCACGAAGACGAGCCCGCAACGCAAGATGACTCCTTCCGCCCACAGGACTTGGACGGTATTAAGATTTGAGCTTTGAGCTACGGACGGTGAATCGGCTATGGAAAGTGACGCGAAGACTAAAGATTTAACGGCATTGTGGCTCAAGTACCGCGATACAAAATCCGTGGACGTGCGCAACGAAATTGCCGAACATTATCTGCCGCTGGTCAAAATAGTTTGCGGGCGGCTGGCGGTGAGTCTGCCGCAACATCTGGACAAGGACGACCTTTTGAGCAGCGGATTTTTCGGACTGCTCGACGCGATTGACCGTTTCGACATCACTCGCAACATAAAATTTGAGACGTATGCGGGCGTGAGGATTCGCGGCGCGATGATCGATTATCTGCGCTCAAAAGATTGGATACCCGTTTCAATGCGCCAAAGAATTCGCCGCTACGAACAGACGGTTTGCCGCCTTGAGACGGAACTCGGACGTTCGGCGACGGACGAGGAACTTGCGGCAGCACTTGAAATTTCCGTCGAGGAACTTCAAACGCTCATAAATCAGTGCAACTCGGCAACGGTCATTCCGCTGGAAGAATACTTCAAAACCGACGCGAACGAGGCGGTCGATACAAACCCTGCGCACTCAACGGAGCTGTTCGAAATTAAGGAGACGCTTGCCAAGGCGATTGAACGTTTGCCCGAAAAAGAGCGGACGGTCGTGTCGCTGTACTATTACGAGGAGATGACGCTCAAGGAAATCAGCTTGATACTCCACCTGACCGAGGCGCGAATCTCCCAACTGCACACGAAGGCGATTTTCCGAATGCGCGGCTATCTGTCGCAAAGCAAAGATGAATTGTTATAGAGAGGTGGACGTTGCATGAGCGAAAAATTGACATTGGGCGGCGCGGCAGCGGGCTACAAAATCGAATTCCGCACGGACGGCGTATATCTGACGGTGTATCCGAGCGTTGACGGCGAACGGCTGTTCGAGCTGTCGGATATACGGCAACTGTTGCGCGACAGCAAAGTTTTGGATTATGACGTGGGCGTCGTGTCGCGGACGATGCGAGAGGCGTCGGGTCGTCCGCAGAAAATTTCGGAGGCAGTCGAAATTACGGCGGAGGAAATTGCGGCGGTCGAGAGCGGCGAATTGCCTGCACCGGAAGAGGAAGCTTACGCGCGAATCGTCGTCGAGCTAAGCCGTGACCGCATGAAGGCGACGGTTCGTTACGACACTAAGCAGGGCGCGAAGCAACCGACGGTCGATATGATAATGGCGGCACTGTACGCGTCGGGCGTCGTTTACGGCATTGACGCGGAGGCTGTCGAGGTCGGCAGTCGCAGTTTGAGTCCGTTCACGGCGGCGGAAGGATTGTTGCCCGTCAACGGCGAGAACGCTTACATTGACCGCAAATTTGATTTGGGCGTGAGCGGTCGCCCCGTCGTCGACGAATACGACAAAGTTGACTACAAGGACTTGAATCTGTTCGTGCTTGCCAAGGAAAATCAGACGCTTGCCATACGAATTCCGCAAACTAAAGGCACGGCGGGCATGAACGTTTTGGGCGAAGTTGTTCCCGCGCAGAACGGTCGCCCGTGTCCAATGCCCGAAGGCAAAAATACCAAAGTCGTCGGCGAGCGGCTGATTGCGACGTGCAACGGTCAAATCGTCGACAAGGGCAGCCGAATCAGCATAGACCCGCGCCTTGAGCTCAAGGGTTCTGTCGGCGTATCGACGGGCGACATTGAATTTGACGGCACGGTCAAGGTCAACGGCAATATCGACGACGGCTTCAGCGTGATAGCGACGGGCGACATTGAAATTAAAGGCAGCGTCAACGGCGCGATCGTCAGAGGTCGCAACGTTTACATCAGCGGCGGAATTACGGGCGCGGATAAGGCACGTGTTACGGCGGAGCGCGACGTTCGGACGGCTTTTGTCGAGAACGGTCAGATTGAGGCGGGCAATGATGTTTACGTGTCGGATATTGCCCTGCACAGCCAAATTCGTGCGGGCAAGCGAATCGTCATGGAGGACAAGCACGGTCAAATTACGGGCGGACATGCAGTCGCGGGCGATTTAGTCAGTGTCAAAATTTTGGGCAACAGCGCGTTCGTCGTCACGAAAGTTTCCGTCGGAGTCGACCCGAAATTGCAGGCGGAATATCAAAACCTCAAGAAGTCGTACAAAGATTCCCGCCGCAGGTTGACGCACATAACGCAGACGCTCAACACGCTGTCGAAGATTGACATAAACAAATTGCCGCCCGAACGCGTCGAATCAATCAACGCCTTGACGCGCAGTCAGTTTCCGCTTATGGGGCAGATTAAGCGCGACGAAAAGCGTATCCTTGAGATTGAGGCGTTGCTTGCCGAAATGAAAAACGGACGTATCCGCGTCAGCGACACGATTTATCCCGGCGTCAGACTTAGCGTCAACAGCCAGCTCAAAAGCATACAAACCGAATACAAACGTTGCACAATTTCCCTGAACGAGGACGGCGAAGTCGCTGTCGGACCCTATTAACTAATGAGGAATTAGGAATGAGGAATGAGGAATTAACTTCGCGGCGTATCCATTCCTAATTTCTAATTGCTAGAACGGAGTTGATTACGATGGAAGTTGCTCCCGTTGGATTGAATATGACATACGCCAATGCCGGCAACGCCGCTCAAGTTCAGCACAACTTGAATCACGCGACGGCATTGCAACAGGATTTTCAAATGGTGCGCGAAAAACTTGACGCCGAACTCAAGCAAAAGCAAGTCCGCACGAAAGACGACGCCGAGGGCGGTCGAATCAACGACGACCCCGACCGTCGAAATCGGCAGGGCGGTCACTATTACGGCAGTCAAAAACGTAAGCGCGAGCCCGAACGTGAGCCCGAAAATTTTGCCGTCGACCCCAGACGCGGGCACTTTTTGGACATTTCGCTTTGAGTAGGGCTTTGCAATGATTATTGAAATTATGCTGATGCTGATTGCGCTGGGCACGGGAATTTTCGTCGTCGCGTGGATTAACAATCGCAACCGCAAGAAAGACGCCTTGGCACGCCGCACAGCCGCCGACTCCACGGGCAAACTTAAACTTGAACTCGAACGCACGGCGAACGAAATTATCGGGCGCATGGAAAATCACGTCAACCACTTGGAAAATATCCTCGACGAATCCGACCGCAGTCGCACACAGCTCGAAGGACGCGTCGTTGAGCTCAAAAAGCTCCTCAAGAAGAGCGAAGGTCAATCCGGCGAAATTCGGGACTTGTTGGCGCGGCTTGATGACGCGGGCGCGGAAGTCGACTCCATGCAACGCAAAATGGACAACATCGAACGCAAAATCAACTTGGCAATGTCGACGCCGCTCGCAATGCAACAGCCCGTCGCAATCCCGCAAATGACGCCGCCGATAATTCAGCCGCCCGTCATGCCGATAACGCAACCTCCGCCGCGCACGCAAGCACCGCAAGTTCCGCAGGCACCGCCCGTCACGAAAGTTACCGCGCCGCCTGCACCGCCGCTCAATCCGCTCGGACCAATCACAATGCCGCCTATCACGCATTCGACGCCGCCCGTCCCGAAGGACGACGCAAACGACTTCGACAAAATTTTGGAACAGTCAATCGCGGAGCCGCCCAAAGTCGACGAGCCGCCGCCGCGCAGTTCAATCGTCATATCGCCCGAAAATCGCCAGCCCGTCAAAGTCGTGGACGCCGACCCCGTCAAAATCGAGGCGACGCGCAAACGCTTAACGGAGGCTTCGGCGAAGATGGCAGCGAATCCGCCCGAAGAGGTCGACGACGGCAAAGTTCAAGCTCAAGCACTGCGCAAGCGACGCGTCAAAACTCGTGCCCGCGACGTGCGAAAAGCGGCACTCGACGCGATACGTGAGGCGGAAAAAATCGGCGCGACTGAAACTCAACCTGCACCACCGCCCGAAAAATCTTCGCACCCCGAACGTCGCGATCTCAAGCTTGAAACGACGGACTCATCGATAATCAAGGAAATGTTGCTTTCGGGCATGTCGGTCGAAGAAATTTCTCGCGAAACGGGACTCGGACGCGGCGCGATTGAGTTGGTGCAGGAACTCACGCGTCGACAGCTCAAGTGACACGAAAAATTTTTGTTGCCCGCTCATCGATTGATGGGCGGAATTTTTTTTGTAAGGAGCGATTTTATGGACACGCCGAAAATTTCCGTGATAATCCCCATGTACAACGCCGAACGTTTTATCCGCCAGACTTTGATTAGCGTGCTTGCGTCGAAGTTCGCGGATTACGAAGTTATCGTCGTCGACGACTGCTCAACCGATTCAAGCGTCGCCGAGGCTGAAAAACTCCTGCCGCACTTCGACGGGCGACTGAAAATTTTTTCCACGCAGACGAATTCGGGCGGCGCAGGCGTCCCGCGAAACATCGCCATAAAAAATTCTGCGGGCAAGTACATAACGTTCCTTGACGCCGACGATTTTTTGTTGCCGACCGCGCTTGCTGACTTTTACGGCGTCGCGGAGGAATATCAAGCTGATGTGGTGCACACGGAAAAATTTTTCGGCTTCAAGGACGCGGGTCAGCAAAATTTCAAGCGCGAAGAACTGAAATTGCTGAAGTATGAGGCGGGCGAGTGCGTGGAGATGCCGACGCTTGAGCCGCCGGACCTGCGCGGGCGACTTCAGCGTTGCATTGACGGGAAATTTATTTGGATGCCGTGGAGCAAACTTTATCGGCGCGACTTCCTGCTTGAAAACCGAATCGACTTCCCCGACATGAAACTCACGGAGGATTTGGTATTTTGTTTCCGTTGCCTGTGCTTTGCGGAAAATTATGTTCGTGTGCCGCACGTAACGAACGTTTACCGCATGAATCAAAATTCCGTCTCCAAACGCCCTATGACACCGACCGACGGCGTCAAGCTGTGGTTGAGTTCCCTGACCGAGGGCGTGCGCCGTATTTATGATTTTCTGGAGTCGCGGGAAGATTTTCGGCGCGATTCACAGTTGCAATATCTTGCCGCGAAATTTTTGGTGCCGACGTATTTCAGCTTCATCAGAAATCTTTTCACGGGTCTTGAGCCGCATGAGGTGCTGAAAATTTTTTACGACGAACTGCAAAACCCCGCGCTCGACCCGAAAGGCAAAGACATCGTTGCGGCGTATTTGCTTGCCGAACGTGCGCTGATCCGCTGATTCGGACGCAAGCTTTGCCCGTCAAGTCGGTGGGCAATTTTTTTTGGCGGACGAAAAATTTTTATTGCCGCGCCGAAAATTTCTGTGATAAAATTCGGCGGCTGAAAGTTTTATGCAAGAGGTGATTTTATGTTGATAACAGGCGCGAGGGCGATTGTCGAGTGCTTGCGCGAACGCGGCGTCGATTTGATTTTCGGTTACCCCGGCGGAATGATTTTGCCGTTGTATGACGCGCTGGTCGACGAAAAGGAAATTCGTCAAGTGCTGGTCACGCACGAACAGAACGCGGCTCATGCGGCGGACGGCTACGCGCGGGCGACGGGCAAAGTCGGCGTGTGCATGGCGACATCGGGTCCCGGCGCGACGAATTTGGTCACGGGCATTGCCACGGCGTTCATGGACTCAATCCCGCTCGTCGCAATCACGGGGCAGGTCGACACGAAACTTTTGGGACGCGACGCCTTCCAAGAAACGGACATACTCGATATAACAATGCCCGTCACGAAACACAATTTCAAAGTCAAGGAGGCGCGACTGCTTGTCCCGACGATTCGACAGGCGTTCGACATTGCGTTGAGCGGACGGCGCGGACCCGTGCTCGTCGATGTGCCGCGCGATATTTTCTTCGCGGAGGTCGATTGGCGACCGCAGGAGCTCAAAGAAAAAATTCCCGCGCAACCCGACGCTGACTTCATAATCTGCGCGGCGGAGGCGGCTGACGAAATTGCCAAGGCGGAACGTCCCGCGGTGATTGTCGGCGGCGGAGCAATATCGGCGGGCGCGTCCGAAGAAATTATCGCGTTCATCGAAAAATTCAATCTGCCCGTCGTCAGCACGTTGATGGGTATCGGAGCCGTCCCGCGCAGTCATCCGCAGAATCTCGGCTTCGCAGGTATGCACGGCAAGAAGGCGGCTAATCACGCGGTCGCGGCGGCGGACTTGGTTATCGCAATCGGCAGTCGTTTCGGCGACAGGCAGACCGGTAACGTCGACAAGTACACGCGCGCGAAAAAATTTATCCACATCGACATTGACCCCGCCGAAATTGACAAGAACATTGAGGGCAGTCTCGGACTTGCGGGCAACATGCAGGTTATCTTAAAGTTGCTCATGCGCCACGAAGCCGGCAAGCCCCGCGTCGATTGGTGGCGGCAGATTGACAGTTGGCGGGAGGAATACGACTACGATTATCAAGTTGACCGCCTAACTGTGCCGTGGGCAATGCACCAAATCGCGAACATGACGGCGGGCAAAAATTTCGCCTACGCGACGGACGTCGGGCAACATCAAATGTGGGCGGCACTGCACCTGCACGTTGAACAGCCGCGCACATGGTTTACGTCGGGCGGGCTCGGCACAATGGGATTCGGACTTCCTGCGGCAATGGGCGCACAGCTTGCCTACGGTAAAAATCGGCGCGTGATATGTGTCAGCGGCGACGGCGGTATCAAAATGACGGGCAACGAATATTACACAATCGCCCGCCTGAAGCTGCCCGTAATATCGCTGATTGTCAACAACACGAGCCTCGGCATGATTCGTCAGCTACAGAAAGTTTTCTACAAGGAACGCTACATTGCCTGCGAATTCGATTATCAGCCCGATTACGTCGCCTACGCGCAAAGTTTCGGCATAAAGGCGGAGGCGGTCTCCACGCAGGAAGAATTTGCTCACGCGCTGGCGAAGGCACTTGACGACACCGACAATCCCCGCGTCATCGTGCTCAATGTCTGGCGCAGTTTCGTCGAGCCCATGACTAAGGGCGGCGCGAATATCAATGAGTTCGTCGAGTTTAAATGAGGTGTTGCCAATGAAAAAATTTTTCGTAACGTTCGCGCTGATTGCGGCGGTAGTGCTTACGTCGACGGCGCGCGCGGCTGAATTCGAGATGGTCGAATATTCCGCGCAAGTCAAGTTGCAATGGCTGTCGGCGGCGGGAATTCCCGAAGCTCAAAAATTTCTCAAGCTGATTGATCGCCCCGTATTTTTCCACGCGGACAATCTTGCCGACTTCGAACGCATTCAACTCACGAACAGTCTGTATCAAGAACTGAACTTTACCGCCGCAATGGATTATGTCCGCGAAAAAAATTATCGCAACGTCTTCGATTTGGCGTGCAGTCTGTCGCCGCGAGCAATGATTCTGGGCGATGAAGGTCGTCGCGTCATTGTCGGGGAGTTGAACACCGTTTGCCTTCTGGGCGATTGGTGCGTCGACGAATTCGGCAAAACGTCCAAGCAAACCGTTTCTTACGACGCGTTTTGGTTGCAGGACGCCGTCGGCATGATGGAGAGCGCGAACAAATTCGACGGCGAAATTTGCATAATCGAGCAGGGCGTTTCGATTTACCTTGCCGACGACATCCGCAGTCAAATGTTCGACAACATTCACAGCGTCCTGAAAAAGCACGGCGGCTGTCTGATAACGTCGGACTTCTGCCAGAAAAAATACTTCACGGACGTGGCGACGGCACTTTACGGCGCGGAGGCGGCTCCGACACTTTACGCCGAGACTAAGGCGATGTACGAGAAAGTTTACGGCGACAAAATTGCCGACGACGCCCTGCAGGACGAGCAGGAGGCGATTGAATACCTTCGAGCTCACGGACTGCGCGCCGAAAAAATTCCGCTGTTCCGCACGCTGCCCAAGCTTTACATAAACAGCAAGCTCACGCCCGAACAAATTCAGCGCGTCAACGAATTGTCGGTCAGAACTTATCTGTGGGTCATTACCGCAATTTAACAACGACTCACGCAACAAAAAAGCCCCCTCCGAATCGGACGGGGCTTTTTGATTGTCGCCGATATTTCATTGCGCAAAAGCTCCGCGTGTGCTAAGATTGAATCGTCAGAAACAAACTTAAGCGTGGCAGAGCTTTTTGCATTGGAAATTGTACACTGCTTGCGCCGCGCTGTCAAACGAAAGGCGGAGCGATTATGTACGGTGTGATTTACCTCATCATGAATTTAATCAACAGCAAACCTTACGTCGGGCAAACACGGCGACTGCTTGAACAGCGATTTGCCGAACACGCAAAAGCGGATTCGCTTATCGGCAACGCTATTCGCAAATATGATCGGGAAAATTTTTCGATTGAAGTCCTCGAAGAATGCGACACGCCCGAATAACTCAACGAGCGCGAAATTTTTTGGATTCGTGAGCTCAACAGCAAGGTGCCCAACGGTTACAACTTGACCGACGGCGGCGAAGGGGCTAGCGGCTTAATACATACTCCTGAACATAATGCCAGAATTGGATTGGCAAATAGAGGGCAAAAACGGTCGGATGAATCGCGAGCAAGAATGTCGAAAGCAAGAACGCTGATAGCAGAACGCGCCTATTCGCCCTATGTAACTCTAGTGGCTTTACTTGCCGAGCGCGTAATTTCGTACACCGAACTGGCAAAAGCTGTGGGGATAACGCAAGAAGGTATGTCTTACAAGATGTGCGGCAAGCACCAATTCTCACTCGTACAGATGGAGATAATCAGAACGTACCTCGGTGTCGTCGATATGACGCTTGAAGAATTGTTTCGCAGAGAGGACGGCTCGGTTCCCGATATGACGCCTAAACCTTATGTTTATCCCGTGCTGGCAGCGATTTTGCAAAAGAAAAGAGTCACGTTCAAGCGACTTGCCAAGGTTTTGGGAGTAGATAAAAGTACGGTTTCTTATAAAATGCGTGGCAAGTCCGAATTTACGCCCGAACAAAAAGCGGCGATTCGTGACTTTTTGCAAGTCGATACGCCGCTTGAGGAACTGTTTAAACGTCAATGAATTTTATCTGCCGAAAGCTTCCGCGACTTTGGCAAGGTTGGCGCGAATCGGAATGTGTTGCGGACAAACGCGCTCGCAACGTCCGCATTTAATACACTTGCTTGCGTATTCCTTGCCGTGCCGCTCGACAAGCCAATTATATTGCCCGTCGGCGAAGGCTTTGTTTTTGTACAGCGTCAAGACATTGTAAGCCGTGAATGAGCCGTTGATACCGACATTTTGCGGACACTGACTCAAACAATATCGGCAATCAGTGCAGGGGATAATCGGCAGGCTCGCCAAAACTTTGCGCGCCTCCACGACGGTCGCCTGTTCGGAATCGTCAAGCCGCTTGAAATTTTCCATGTAGCTGACGTTGTCTTGCATTTGGTCAAGCGTGCTCATGCCGGAAAGGACGGTGATAATCCCGTCCAAGCTTGCGGCGAAACGAATTGCCCACGAGGCAAGCGACGCGTCGGGATTTGCGGCTTTGAAGACGTTGGCGACGACTTCGGGCGGATTGGCAAGCGTGCCGCCTTTAATCGGCTCCATGATGACAATCGGCTTGCCGTGGCGACGTGCGACCTCGTAACAGCCGCGCGATTGAATGGCGGGATTTTCCCAGTCC
>JADEZP010000151.1 GCA_015206805.1 Quinella sp. 1Q7
CACTAATTCAAACTGGAGATGATTCAATGCTGGAAGACAGAAAAGTAGAGCTGACGGCTCTGCGCGACAAGCTGAACGAAATGGGGAATTCACTTTGACATCGCCCGCAAAGAACAGCAAATTGCCGAGCTTGAATACAAAATGGGCGAACCGACGTTTTGGGACAATCCCGACGCCGCGCAGAAAATCACGCAGGAACTGACCGCGCTCAAATCAGGCATCGAGACTTACAAAAATCTTTTGGCGAAATTCGACGACACGCAAATATTTTTGGAACTCGCGCTTGAAGAAGAAGATCTTTCGCAGGAAGCCGACATTGCCGCGCAAATTTCCGACATCGAACACGGGCTTGAAACGTTGCGGCTGGAAGTCATGCTCAGCGAACCTTACGACGCCAACAACGCGATTTTGACATTGCACGCGGGCGCGGGCGGTACCGAGGCTCAAGATTGGACGCAAATGCTCCTGCGCATGTATGTTCGTTGGGCGGAACGTCACGGCTTCGAGGTCGAGACCGTCGACTTGCTCCCCGGCGACGAGGCGGGCGTCAAATCCGCAACGGTTTTCGTCAAAGGTCACAACGCTTACGGCTACTTGAAGTCCGAAAAGGGAATTCATCGGCTCGTGAGAATTTCGCCGTTCGATTCAAATGCGCGGCGTCATACGTCGTTCAGCGCGTGCGACATCATGCCCGAAATTGACGACGCCGTCGAAGTCGATATCAATATGGCGGACGTTCGCGTCGATACCTACCGTGCAAGCGGCGCGGGCGGTCAGCACATAAACAAAACGTCGTCAGCCGTCCGCATGACGCACATTCCGACGGG
Source organism: Quinella sp. 1Q7 (assembly GCA_015206805.1). Classification (GTDB taxonomy): domain Bacteria; phylum Bacillota; class Negativicutes; order Selenomonadales; family Selenomonadaceae; genus Quinella. The sequence continues at coordinate 828 of JADEZP010000151.1, forward strand.
CATTGTCGTGCAGTGTCAAAATGAGCGTTCGCAAATTCAAAACCGTGAGCGGTGCTTGAAGATGTTGCGCGCAAAACTTTTTGAGCTTGAACTCGAAAAGAAGGAAGCCGAAATTGCCGGTCTTGAAGGCGACCTCAAGAAGATTGAATGGGGCAGTCAAATTCGCTCCTACGTTTTCCAGCCGTACAAGCTGGTCAAAGACCTGCGCACGGGCGCGGAGACCGGCAACGTTCAGGCGGTTATGGACGGCGACATTGACCCGTTTATCCGCGCTTACCTTGCCGCCAAAGCTAACGTCAAGATTTAACGGAGGCTCACCATGAAAAAATTTTTAGCCGCGATAATCGTCCTGCTGATAGCGGTCGTTGCCTTCGCGCAGTTCGCCGTGCCCAACGCGCTGACAAATTATCTCAAGGGCAAAGTCACCGAACTCACCCACGCGCACGAAGTCACCTTACGGCTCGATTCACTGCCAAGCGCGAAAATTGCCGTCGGTTATGTCGACAGCCTGCACTGCACCGCCGACAACGCGACAATCGGCGAACTCAACCTTAAGCAGGCAAAACTTGACGGCTCGTCGCTGCACATCAACTTGAAGGAAATTCTCTTCCCGACGGACGGTATCAGCCGCGAAGAACACACTAATCGCTGCTTGCAATCTGCGGGAAGTCTGGAGCTTAGCGGCGTCATTACGTCGAAGGCACTGCAAAATTTCCTTGCCGAAAAAGTCGACCGTCTGCAAGACCCGCAAGTCGTTATGTCGCCCGAAGGTATCACCGCCTCGGCTAAGGTCAGCATTCTCGGCAGGGACGCGGACGTTCAAATCGGCGGGCAGATTATCGCACGCGACGGCGATTTATTTTTCCAGATAACGCATCTCAACGTTGAGAACGCCATTTTGCGCCGCGTCAATCTCGATAAATTTTTGGGCGACTTCAACTTGACGGAGTCGGTCAAAATGCCGTTCGGTATGCAATTCCGCACGGTTGAGATGCGCCAAGGCGAAGCGTTTGTCAAAGCGACGCGTAACTGAATTTTTGGGAGGTTACAGCAATGTTCAAAGTTTTGATTTGGGATTATACGGGCATAAGTTCGCGTTGGCTTAATCAAGTCGTCGACATGAAAGACATCAACATTGTCGGCACCATCGACACATTGACACCCGAAGAATCTGCGGCGGAAATTTTACTTAGCAAGGACGCATGGGATTGGCTGTTAATTTTTGAGCAGGGCTCACGAAATCTTTTCGACGCCGCCATTCAGCTGCTGAAGTTGCCGCCCGACAGAGTGATTTACGCGCTCGATCTCAACAGCTGGTTGCAACACCCTAAAGCCGCACTTGTCTTGACAAATCCCGCCTCACCAAACGGGGCGTACATTTATAATTACCTGAATTGGGCTTGGAGCCGACAGCTGAACAATTTCGTCACATGCACCGTCGAAGGGCTGTCATATGTCGCCACATCGCAGGACGATATGATTATGCGCAGCATGTACACGGAGCGCGTCAATTGGGTAGCAAACGATATGCAACTTTTTCACGCATTGGCGCAGAAATATTACGGCGTCGACGACGGCGCGGGTTACTTCCTCGATTTGGGCGCGAACATCGGCACGACGGGCATTTACTTCACAAAAAAGCTTGCGCCGAATCTGAAACTGCTTGCCTTTGAGCCCGACGCCGAAAATTTTAAACTCCTGAGCGTCAATCTGTTACTCAACGACCTTGGCGACGATAAAGTTACAATCGTCAACAGCGGGCTCGGCGACAAATTCGACGAAATGACCATGTACCGCGACTTGGAAAATCCCGGCAGTAACAGGCTTGTTCAATATAAAGCCGATATGCCGCACGAAACGATTAAAATCATGCCGCTCGATTCGTACCTTGCCGAAAACAACATCGCCGCCCGGGACGTCAAGTACATTTGGATTGACACGGAAGGTTTCGAGGCTCAAGTTTTGCTCGGCGCGAAAAATTTGCTCACCGAAAATCCCGCGCCGATATTTGTGGAGTTCAACTTGGGCGCATGGAGAAAATCCGGTTGCTTTGATGAATTTTTTGCCATTATCGCGGGAAAGTATTCGCACTTCATTTTGCTTGACTACGGAAAGGAAACGCTTTATCCGATTGACGCTTTGAGAACTTTGACACCGCCGACGGAAGGCTTTGGTCGAATCGGCGGCGACATTTTCCTCATCAAAGCCGGCACTTCTATCAGTTAGGAATTTGTAATGAAAAAATTTTTTTATAACCGCACGCTCTTGATTGCTATCGGCGTCGGACTGTTCGCCGCGCTGATTATTGCGGGACAACGCTACTTCGTCGAGTCGGAGAACATGCAGGTCGATATGGCGGTTGACTTTCAAAACGCCGTCGACCTTGCCGAACGCGAAGGTCTCGAACTTGACGACGTGTTACGCCAACTCAAGGACGCGGGCATTACGTCGCTTGCCGTTTACGACACGACGCTTGAGCGGCTCAATCGCGCGGGAAAAGTTTTCTCGCTGTCGGGCAGTGAAATTTTGGGCAACTACCAAAGCGGCACGCTCAACAATGACCTGTGGCGACAGACGATTGAATTTGACCTTATCGCGCCGAACAGAGTTTATCTAATTGCGGGCGACCTCAACAGCTACTACGACACCAAGGAAGCACTTTTACAGCGGCTCGGCACGGAGCGCGTCAAAGTTTTTGCTGTCGGCGGCATTGAAGTCATCGAAGTCAAGGCGCAATTCGGCGACCTCATGAAAATGCCGCTCGGCTTGCCACGCGACGAAATGAACAAAGCTCGCGCCGCAGGATTCATGATTCTTGCGCGTCCGATGAATTTCCGCAAATGCACCGCCGAAAATGTTCAATTCGTGTTCGACAGGCTCGCGCCGTATCCCGTATCCGAAATTGTCTTTGACGGTCCCGAAGTCCTCGGCGCGTCGAATTTCCTCGACC
>JADEZP010000071.1 GCA_015206805.1 Quinella sp. 1Q7
GGCTTCGAGAACAACGACCTGCTACAAATCAGCGGCAAATTCTCCGCGCACTACAACAGCTCCACGAATTCAATCGCCTTCAAGGTCGGCTCGACTGCCAACGCAATTACACTCCGCGACTTCGGCTTGACGACGACTTTCAACGTAAATAACACGCCATATCATATCAGCGGCAGTAAGCTGGTTAAAAGCTAAGCTCGGCTGAAAAAATTTCATCCCGTCGGAAAAACTTCGGCGGGAATTTTTTTGCGACGACACTGCGGTTTGACAAGGGCTTACGGCGTTTGCTAGACTGAATCAAAATTTTCGGAGGGAGCGATTTTTATGATGACCAAGCCGATGGAAATCGAGGATCGCAGTATGGAAATAATCGCGCCGCATTTGGAGGGTTTGCGGCTGACGGAGTCGGAGAAACTCATTTGCTCGCGAATCATTCACGCGACGGGCGACGCGGGTTACGCGCCGATTGTCAAGATTCACGACGAACTTGTCCCTGCGGCGACGGCGGCACTTGCGGCGGGCAAAAATATTTTCACGGACGTGGAAATGGTTCGGCGCGGCATAAGTATTCGATCGTTCAGCAAATTCGGCGGCGAAATTTTTTGCAAGATATCTGACGTCGACACGCGCGAACTTGCCAAGCGCGACGGAATAACGCGGGCAATGGCGGCGATGAAACTTTTCGGCAGGCGGCTCGACGGACAAATCGTCGCAATCGGCAACGCCCCGACCGCGTTGTTTGAGGTGTTGCGACTCGTTCGCGAAGAAAATATTCGTCCTGCCGCGATAATCGGCGTGCCCGTCGGATTCGTCGGTGCGGCGGAGGCGAAGTCCCAACTTGCCGCGCATAACAAAATTCCTTACGTCACGGTCATGGGCACGAAGGGCGGCTCTTCAGTCGCGGTCGCCGCAATCAACGCCCTGCTGTACATGCTCAACGATTCGCGCCGTTCCGATTCAAAATAGGGCGGCAGTTCAGTCGCAGTCGCCGCAATCAACGCCCTGCTGTACATGCTCGACGATTCGCGCCGTTCCGATTCAAAATAGGAGGCTGTAACCATGAAACAATGTAAAATCACGATTCTCAAGACGACGTTGCAAAAGGACTTGGCGGCGGAATACGGCGTGCCGAATTTGTCGACGTGCCCGCTCATGCGCGAAGGTCAAACATTTTACGCGTCGTGGGCAAAGCCCGACGGTTTCTGCGACGAGGCGTGGAAGGCGGTTTATCAGTATGTGTTCGCGTTGGCGCACGGTGCCGACGGCTGGTATTACGGCGACTGGATTGACCCGAAGCATAAGGGCGTGGCGATTTGTTCGTGCAACGACGGCTTGCGCCCCGTCATCATGAAGATTGAGCGGACTGACGACGATGCGGACTGATTTTCCGCGGCTGATAATTGCGGCGACACAAAGCGGTTGCGGCAAGACGACAATAACGGTCGGACTGCTTGCCGCGCTGAAAAATCGCGGACTCAACGTGCAGGCTTACAAGGTCGGTCCCGATTACATCGACACGGGCTGGCACACACTCGCGCTCGGTAAGCCGTCGCACAATCTGGACACGTGGCTTGTCGACGCGGACAAACTCCAAAAAATTTTCGCGGACACGTCGCGCGGCGCGGACATTTCGGTTGTCGAAGGCGTCATGGGGCTTTACGACGGCGGACGCGGCGGAATTTCTTCCACGGCGGAAATTTCAAAGCTGCTCGGTGCGCCCGTTGTATTGGTCATCGATGCCAAAAGCATGGGGACTTCGGCGGCGGCAGTCGCGCTCGGCTTCAGGGAGTTTGATAAGTCCGTCAACCTTGCAGGCGTGATTTTAAATCGGCTCGGCTCGGACACGCACGAAAAAATTATCGCGGAGGCTCTCGACGGACTCGGCATAAAAATTTTCGGCGCAGTCAGACGCAACGACGAATTCCGCCTGCCCGAACGACATCTGGGGCTTGTGCCGACGACCGAACATCAAGCCGATAACGTCCTGCAAAAAATCTGCGCGGCGGTTGAGTCTCAAGTTGACGTGGACGCACTGATTGAGCTGGCGAAAAATTCTGCGGCGATTGAAATTCCTGCGCGGGTTGAAAAAATTTCACCGACCGTCAAAATCGGCGTGGCACGTGATGCGGCGTTCAATTTCTATTACGGCGCAAGTCTCGGCGCGTTGGAGCGGCTCGGCGCGGAAATTGTCCCGTTCAGCCCGCTCGACGACGAACATTTGCCCGCAGTCGACGGCTTGATTATCGGCGGCGGCTTCCCCGAAATGTTCGCGGCGCAACTTGAGCAAAATAAAAGCCTCCGCGCAGAAATCAATCGTGCGGCGGCGGCGGGTATGCCGATTTTCGCGGAGTGCGGCGGCTTCATGTATCTGTTGCGTGAACTCGTCGACTTCGGCGGCAAAAGTTTTTCGATGTGCGGCGTATTCGACGGCGTGGCGACAATGACCAATCGCCTGCAAACCGTCGGCTACGTGAGCGCGGAAATTTTGCGCGACTGCGTTATCGGCTCGGCGGGCGACGAAATTCACGCGCACGAATTCCATTTCTCGACGGCGGAACTTTCAGCGGCGACCGAAAAAATTTTCCGCTGTCGGCGACTGCGCACGGGGCGTGAATACTTGGCGGGCGCGGCTCGTAAAAATGTCGTCGCGTCTTATCTGCATGTTCACTTCGCGGGCTATGAGTCGGCGGCTCAAAAATTCGTCGACGCCTGCAAAATTTTTTCGTCGTCGGTGCCAAGGACGTTGCCCGCATAATCGACGAGAATCGTCGCGACCTTGAGCTTGCCGTAAACATAACGTTCGGCGCGGACGCTTGCCCGTGCCGCTATTTTTTTGTAGACGCGTTCAAGATGATTGGCGGCGATAATCTGCGCGGCATCTTCGGCAGTGTTGGCGTCGAGGATTTTTTTGACTTCAGCGGCGGACAAACCTTCGGCGGCGGAATATGCGGCAAGCGTCTCAAGTCGGGCGTCGGCAACGCGATTGTGCGTGTGAAAAATTCCCGCCGCGACTTTGACCAGCTTGCCGAGATGTCCGCACAAAATCACGCGCTCAACGTCACGTTCAGCCGCCGCCTCCAACATGAAGCCGATAAAGTTGCTCGTCTGAATTATCGCGCCGTCGGGAAAGTTCAGGCGTTTGGCGATTGTCTCACCGATTTTCCCCGGCACGAAAATCAGCGTCGTAAGTCCTGCGGCAAGCGCGACGTCAATCTGCGGCACAAGCGAATTCTTGAAGGCGTCTTCGCTCATGGGACGCAAAATTCCCGTCGTGCCGATAATCGACAAGCCGCCTTCGACGCCGAGCACGGGATTGAGCGTCCGTTTGGCAAGTTCGACGCCCGCAGGGATTGAAATCGTGACCTCAAGCCCGCCAACGTTAAATTCCGCCGCGACGTTGCGAATCAGCTTGCGCGGACCGGGATTAATCGCGGGCTCTCCGACGGGCAGTTGCAATCCGGCTTTAGTGATTCGTCCGACGCCGACGCCTGCGCGAAAAATTATATCGTCGCCAAAAATTTGACGCACCGTCGTAAAAACCGATGCGCCGTTAGTAATGTCGGGGTCGTCGCCCGAAAATTTGATGACCTCCGCGCGTATGCCGTCCGAAGTTTTTTCGACGCGGGCAACGGGAATTTTCAGCGGCGTGCCGTCGAGCGCGGTAAGTTCCACGTCGTCGACGACTTTGCCCGTCGTCAGATAAATCAACGCCGCCTTGACGCCTGCCGCCGCACAAGCTCCCGTCGTGTAGCCGCTGCGCAAAAATTTTTTCATGCTAACACCTTCAAGCGCGGGGATTGGTTGCGGTTATCGGAGACTTCGACGCGTACATTGGATGAAACGTCACGTTGCCGCCTGCCGCCGCACAGGCTCCCGTCGTCCAGCCGCTGCGCAAAAATTTTTTCATAACAGCGACCACTCCGCGTCAAGCAATCGAAAAGCTTCTGTGTCGACTTTAATCAGCGTGACAAAGGCGTCCGTCGAATATTCATCGGGCGCGGCTTTAATCTGCTTAATCGGCGTCGGCTTCGGAATAGTTTTACCGTCGTCTTCGTAGTCAGCCAAACTGAACGCGAGCACGTCTTCCGCCATGTAAATCGCCTCATAGAGACCGTAACCTTGCGTGAATACTCCATCAAGGTCGGGAAAATCAACGCAGTAACAATCCTCAACGTCAATGGATTTACGAAAAATCGCGGGGTAAACGTATTTCATACAATCGCCTCCGCCGAGTCAAAGATTTTTGCACTTCGCGACGAACAGTTTGTAAGCGTCGGTGTCGGCTTTAATCAGCGTGACAATTTCGTCGTCGGAAATCTTAACGTCTTTGATGTAAGTCGGCGACGGAATTTCCGCGCCCGTATCCTCAAGTTTAATCATGTGCTTGTTAAGAAGTTCTGCCGCCCTTACCAGCGTGTAATAAACATTGTTGGAGCCGTGAATTTCAAAACCTTCCGTCTCGCAACCGAGATCGGGGAAACGCACTTGAAAACATTCGTCGAGCTCCGCGTCGGGTTTGATAATTGCGGGATAAACGTATTGCATAAAAATTCCTCCGTCAGCGGTTGTCGTACATTTTGGCGTAATAATCTTTGTATTCGCCGCTGATGATTTTTTCCCACCAAGCGCGATGTTCCAAGTACCACGCGACGGTAAGCTTAATGCCGTCGTCGAAACGCGTTTGCGGCGTCCAACCGAGCTCCGTGGAAATTTTCGTCGGGTCGATTGCGTAGCGTTGGTCGTGACCTTTGCGGTCGGTGACGAACTCAATCAAATCCTCACTCTTGCCGAGAATGCGCAGAATCGTCTTGACGACGTCCAAATTCGTGCGCTCATTGTGCCCGCCGATGTTGTAGACTTCGCCGACGGTGCCGCGCCGAATAATCAAATCAATCGCCGCGCAGTGATCCTCGACGTAAAGCCAATCGCGCACGTTGATGCCCTTGCCGTAGACGGGCAACTTTTTGTCGTGGAGCGCGTTGATAATCATGAGCGGAATCAACTTTTCGGGGAAGTGAAACGGTCCGTAATTGTTCGAGCAGCGGCTGATTGTCGCGGGGATTTTGTACGTGCGCTGATATGCCTGCACGAGCAAATCGGCGGCGGCTTTGCTGGCGGAATACGGGCTTGACGTGTGCAAATTGGTCGTCTCCGTAAAGAACAGGTCGGGTCGGTCAAGCGGCAAGTCTCCGTAAACTTCGTCGGTCGAAACTTGATGGAAGCGCGTAATTCCGAATTTCCTGCAGGCGTCGAGCAAAACACTCGTGCCGATTATGTTCGTGCGCAGGAAAAGTTCTGGGTCTTCGATTGAGCGGTCGACGTGACTTTCCGCCGCGAAGTTGACGACGATATCGGGCTTGAGCTCCTCAAAAAGTTTGTAGACTGTTTCGCGGTCGGCAATGTCTGCGCGAACGAATTTGAATTGCGGCGACTTGAACGCCTCCGCCAAAGTCTCAAGGTTGCCCGCGTAAGTCAGCTTGTCAAGGCAAATAATTTTGTCGTCGGCGTGATGTTTGAGTTCGTAGTAAACGAAATTGCCGCCGATAAAACCTGCGCCGCCCGTCACAATGATTGTCATGGAAAATTCCTCCGTCCGAAAATTTTTCGTCATAATAGCAAAAAAAATTCCCCGCCGCAAATTTTCGGTCGGGGAATAAATTTTTCAGCCGAAGTAGTCTTCGACGCCGTCAAGGATGGCTTGAGCCGCCTTCCGAACGCCTTCTTTGGAGTCGAGCAATTTTTCTTCGTCCTTGTTGGAAATAAAACCGAGTTCAATCAGCGTGGCGGGCATGTCGGTATGTTTGACGACGTAAAAATTGCAAGGTTGCGTGCCGCGACTGGGCGTGCCGAGTTGCTCAACCAGATTGCGGCGGATTGCGTCGGCAAGTTTCTGACCTCTGCCGCTACTGCTTTTGCTGTAGTAGTAGCCCGTCGTGCCGCGAGCTTCGGGGCGCGTGAAACTGTCGGCGTGAATTGAAATGAATATGTCCGCCTTGACGAGGTTGGCGACTTCGCAACGTGCGCCGAGTTCTTCGATGTCGGAGGCGGCGGCACCTTTTGCGGAAACTGTGCGGTCGGTGTCGCGCGTCATGATGACGGTTGCGCCTTCCGATTCGAGCAGACGTTTGGCTTCGAGCGCGACTTTGAGCGTGACGTTCTTTTCCATGACGCCCGTCGGACCGATTGCGCCCGCGTCGTTGCCGCCGTGACCGGGGTCGATGACGATTTTCCTGCCGCTTAGCGCAGTGATTTTGTTCAAGTCGGTATCGAGCTCCTCAAACGGCTGATCGACTTCCGAACCTTCGTCGTCGACTTTGGACTTCTTATCCTTTTCCCGCTTCTCGCGCTCCTTACGTTCCTGCTTCTCGCGCTCCTTACGTTCCTTTTCAAGAGCCTTTTCGCGCTCACGTTGCTCCTTTATTTCGCGCTCAAGTTTAGCCTTGCGCTCCTTTTCAAGAGCCTTTTCGCGTTCGCGCTGTTCCTTAGCCTCACGCTCCTGCCGCTCCTTATCTTCACGCTCTTGACGTTCTTTAAGTTCGCGTTCCCGTTGCTCCAGTTCACGCTCACGCTTTTCCAGCTCGCGTTCACGTTCCTGCCGCTCCTTAGCCTCGCGCTCCTGCTGTTCCAGTTCGCGCTCACGCTTTTCCAGCTCGCGTTCACGTTCGCGCTGTTCTTGAAGTTCACGTTCACGTTCGATTGACGGGTCTTCAGGCGCGGGAGTCGGCGTAAAGGGTGCGGGAGTTTCAACGGTCGGCTTATCGGGCGTCGACGGCGCAGGTGTCGGTTTGTTGAGGTCGGTATCTTCCTTGAACTTGGCGTTGCCGACGTCAATAATAAATCGATGACCTTTGGGACCGCCGCTCATGTTAAAGGGTTTGATGTCCGCCATGCTCTCGATGACGATTCGGACGGTCGTCGGGTCGAATTGGGCGACGCGAATTTTTTTTGCCGCCAACGAATTCAACGTAATTTCGCGTTTGGCAGCAGGATTGAGCCACGTATTCTTGAGGTCGATTATCACGCGGGACGGGTTTTCGGCGTAAGATTCGGTGTATTCAACTTTGCGCGTCATATCGACGACGATTCGCACGGTGCCGGAGCCGTAGCCGACGCGAAGTGCGCTGACTTCGACAAGATTTGCCTTGCGCTCGCTGAAGGTCGGTTCCGCAGATTCTGCAGGTTCCGCCGCGTGCACAGCTGATGTCGCCGCAATCAAAATGAGGAGACTCAGCAACAGTTTCCTAATCAATTCAAAGCCTCCTCTGCGATTGACGGTCAATCAAGTTTCGTATGAGCCGTAACGTTGCTCAAGCTTTTTAAAGACCCACGTAAGCACCGCCGTCATAATCAGATAAAACGCGCCCGCAATGACGAACGGCGTCATATCGAATTCGCGCTGGACAATCGTGCGCGCCACGCGTAGCAAGTCGTTCATTGCAAGGATGTAAATCAGCGACGTGTCCTTGACGAGGTTGATTGTTTCGTTGGAAATTGGCGGCAGGACGACGCGCAACACTTGCGGGAAGATTATGTAGCGCATCATTTGCCAATGCTTGAGTCCGAGTGCCTTAGCCGCCTCGTATTGTCCGCGCGGTATCGCTTGAATTCCTGCGCGGAATATTTCGGCGAAGTATGCCGCGTAATTGAGCGTGAACGCCAGCAGTGCCGCCGCCACGTCGGGAAGCATGATTCCGACCATCGGCAGTGCGAAGTACACGAACAACAGTTGCAACATTAGCGGCGTGCCGCGCATAATCCAAACGTAAAGCTCCATTAAGTAGCGGATTGGCGCGAAGCTCGATATTCTGCCCAGTGCGGCAAGTGCGCCGATTGGTATGCTCAAAATTAAAGTCACGAAGAAAATTTCCAACGTGACTTGTGCGCCCTCCATGATGAGGAGCGTCATATCGAAAAATTTTTCCATGACAGATATTCCTTAACTCACGTCGAATGACGGCGGTCACTGTTCATAAAGCCGCAGTAACTGTCGATTATTTTTTGATCAGATCAGCTTTGAACCACTGCTCGGAAATTTTACCGGCGGCACCGTCTTTAACCATCTCGTCGAAAACGCCTTGAACTTTGTCGCGCAATGCGGTGTCGTCTTTGCGGAAGGCAATGCCGAATTCGCTCACGGGACCGACAGTCACGTCAAGCGCGTCGAATTTGCCGTCCTGCTTGCTCATTGCGTAACGCCCGACAATTTCGTCGCAGACAAGCGCGTCAATGCGACCGTTCTCCAAATCCATGAACGCGCTCACGTAATCGCCGTAAGTCTTGAATTCGCGGAAACTGCCTTTGAGTTCGGCTTGGCTGTCAATGTAAGCCTCGGCAGTGGAGCCCGCCTGCGTGCCGACGCCTTTGCCCGCAAGGTCAGCCTCTTTCGCAATGCCTTGGTCGTTGCCGGCTTTCACGAAGACGATTTGACGATTGTCCATGTACGGCTTGCTGAAAAGCATATTTTCTTGACGTTCGGGCGTGATGTCCAGCCCGTTCCAAATGATGTCGATTCGCCCGCTCTTGAGTTCAGCCTCTTTGCTGTTCCAGTCAATGGCTTTAAATTCGACTTCGGTGCCGAGACGTTTAGCCGCCTCTTTGGCAAGGTCAACGTCGAAGCCGACGATTTGATTCTGTTCGTCCTTGAAGCCCATCGGCGCGTATTCGTCGTCGAGCCCGATTGTAATTTTTTCGGGAACTTTGTTGTCGCCGCCGTCAGTTTTGGCGGGAGTGTTGCCGCCTCCGCAGCCCGCGAATACCATTGTCACGAGCAACAGTGCCGCCACAAAAATTTTTTTCATGAGTCGAAAACATCCTTTCGATAGAATTTGTGATAAACCGCGTTGCATTATACTTTACGGGCATTGCCATTGCAAGGGCAACTGTAAATAAGTTGAAAGCCGCCGCTTACCGCACCTGCTTAATCAAGTCGGCTTGAAACCACTGTTCGGAAATTTTTTTGGCGGTGCCGTCCCTAATCATCTCGTCGAAAACTTTTTGAACGCGGTCACGGAGCGCGACGCTGTCTTTGCGGAAGCCGATGCCCGTTTCGGTCAGGTCGCCGATTTTCACGTTGACAATCTCAAGCTGATCGGGATTCGTATTCATTTCGTAGCGCGCAACAATTTCGTCGCAAACCACCACGTCAATATCGCCACGTTTGAGCGCGTCGACAGTCTCGGTGAATTTCGCGTAAGTCTTGTAGCCCTTGAAACTGTTGCGCAAAGTTTCCTTGCCGCTCAAATAACATTCGGACGTGGAGCCGGCTTGCGTGCCGACAATTTTGCCCTCCAAGTCCTCTTCGACGCCGATACCTTGAGTGTCGCCCGCTTTGACCAGCAAAATTTGACGGTCGTCCATGTACGGCTTGCTGAAGAGCATGTATTCCTTGCGTTCGTCGGTAATGTCGAGCCCGTCCCAAATCATGTCGACGTTGCCCGACGTAAGTTCTTCGCGCTTATTGTCCCAGTCAATGGGGCGGAATTCAAATTCGACGCCGAGCCGTTTTGCGGCCTCGCGGGCAAGTTCAATGTCAAAGCCGATAAGCTCACCTTGCGTGTCGCGAAAACTTATCGGCGGAAAATCGTCGTCAATCCCGACAACGAGCTTTTCCGTTTTGGAAGTGCCGCAACCCGTCACGAACAACAACATCATCAACATCATAAAAGCCACGAAAATTTTTCTCACGACACGAAACTTCCTTTCAATAAGATTTTTTTTGGCGCACAGTCGACAGTCGGCGCGACAAAATTTTTCGACGACACGTCGACAGTCAGCGCGTCAAAATTTTTCGGCGGAACGTCAGCAATCGGCGCGACAAAACTTCTCGGCGACACGTCAGCAGTCGGCGCGACAAAACTTCTCGGCGACACGTCAACGCTTGCGCTTTATAAGGTCGGCTTGAAACCATTGCTCGGAAATTTTTTTGGCGGTGCCGTCGGCAACCATTGAGTCGAAGGCTTTTTGGACGCGGTCGCGCAAGGCGGTGTTATCTTTGCGGAAGGCAATGCCGACTTCGCAAATGGGACCGATTGTCGCCTCGATGAGCTCCATTTTGCCGCGATTGCGTGTCATTTCGTAGCGGGCGGTAATTTCATTGCAAATCAGTGCGTCAACGTCGCCGCGTTCCAAATCGGCAAAGGCGTCCTTGAAGTTGCGATACGTCTTGAACGCCGCGAAGCTGTCTTTGAAACGCGGAATGTCGTTAATGTAAGTTTCGGAGGAGGAGCCCGCCTGCGTGCCGACGACTTTGCCCGCAAGGTCGCCCGCCGCGTGAATAACCTGCGGATTGCCCGCATGAACCAGCAAAATTTGTCGGTCGTTCATGTACGGCTTGCTGAAGAGCATGTATTCCTTGCGCTCGTCGGTGATGTCAAGCCCGTTCCAAATCATGTCGATGTTGCCCGCCGTAAGTTCTTCGCGCTTATTGTTCCAGTCAATGGGGCGGAACTCGAACTCCACGCCCATACGCCGCGCAGTTTCACGGGCAAGGTCAACGTCGAAGCCGACAAGCTCGCCCTGTTCATCGTGAAAACACATCGGCGGAAATTCATCGTCGACGCCGATAACAAATTTTTCGGTTTTGGTGCCGCAGCCGGTCGCGAACATCAGCATCAACATCAGCAACAAAAATTTCTTTAACATGACAAAAACTCCTCACGCCGACATTGGAAGCCGACTATCTTCTGCGTTTGATTAGATCGGCTTGAAACCATTGCTCGGAAATTTTTTTGGCGGTGCCGTCGGCAACCATTGCGTCGAAGGCTTTTTGGACACGATCTCGCAACTCGACGTCATCTTTGCGGAAGCCGATACCGATTTCGCAGGCGGGACCGATTGTCACCTCGATGACCTCGAATTTCGGCGGCATGCGGCTGATTTCGTAGCGGGCGGCAATTTCGTCGCAGATAAGCACGTCAACCGCGCCGCTGTCCAGTTCCGCGAAGGCGTCCTTGAAGTTGCGATACGTCTTGAACGCCGCGAAGGTGCTTTTAAAGTTCGGCGTGTCGTTTACGTAATTTTCGGAGGAGGAGCCCGCCTGCGTGCCGACAACTTTGCCCGTCAAGTCGCCCGCCGTCCGAATGTTCAAATCGTTGCCGCGCCTTACCAAAAGGATTTGGCGGTTGTCCATATACGGCTTGCTGTAAATCATGTATTCCTTGCGGTCGTCGGTGATGTCGCAACCGTTCCAGAGCATGTCGACGTTGCCAGAAACAATTTCTTCGCGCTTATTGTTCCAGTCAATGGGGCGGAATTCGAACTCAACGCCCATACGCCGCGCTGTTTCTTTCGCAAGGTCAATGTCGAAGCCGACGAGCTCATTTTTATCGTCGCGGAAGCCCAACGGCGCGTAATGGTCGTCGAGCCCGACAACAAGTATCCTGTTGTATTTCGTGCTGTTTACGTTGTCGGAGTCTTCGCCGCCGCCGCAGCCCGTCAAGATAAGCAACATAAGCATCAGCGGCAAAAAAATCTTTCTCATGCTCAAAACCTCCTTTGCAATGAAAGACCGTTTGCGAATCAAGCTTGATTATATTTACGCGCCGCGCGCTTGTCAAAAAATTTTGTCGACGCCGAAAACTTTATCTGCTATAATTTCCGTCAAAGGAGGCGACATCATGAGCAAAAGATTTTTCGTGATTTGGAGCATCGTCTATCTGATTGTCATGGCGATTTTGATTATCGGCTTCGGCAGAGTCAAAAGCTGGTTTGACCTGTTTACGGGCTTTGTAATCGGCGTGACGGTTTGGTCGCTATTGATAATTTACCGTGACCGCAAGACGCGCAACTTGAGCGACAGCATTAGAAAATCACTGCGGCGATTTGTTGACCGCGTCGGCAAAAAAAATTTCGCGCTGATTTTCTCGCTGATATTCTGTTCGCCGATAATCATATGGTGCTTTTACAGCCACGGTTGGCAGGGCTTGGCGGCGTCAATCTGCGGCTTCATCGTCGGACAATTCCTTTGCAACCGATTCATCAAATACTGAACGGCAACTTCCCTCGCTTACGGGCGGGGATTTTTTTTTGCAACAGTCAGAAAATTTTCCCGCACTAAACGTTGACCTAAGCTCAAATGTGCAGTAAACTTTACATAGAAATTTCAGGAGACTTTTCAACGAAGGTGAGCGTTATGGAAAAAGCTACGGTCGTTGTAATCGGCGGCGGTGCGACGGGGCTCGGCATACTGCGCGATTTATCCATGCGCGGCGTCAAAGCTCTGCTGGTCGAGAAAAACGATTTGGTCAACGGCGCAAGTTCGCGCTATCACGGACTGTTGCACAGCGGCGGGCGTTATGCCGTCAAAGATCAAGAGGCGGCTCGCGAATGCATTATCGAAAATCAAATCATGCGCAAAATCGGCAAGTCGTGCGTCGAACCGTGCGGCGGAATGTTCACGCGCCTTGACATCGACGACCCCGCCTACGAGGAACTTTGGGTTAAAGGTTGCGCCGACAGCGGCATTGAGGCGACTCCGATAACTTTGGACGAGGCGTTTCGACTTGAGCCGCGACTTTCCCGCAAGCACGTCAAGAGCGCGTATCTTGTGCCCGATGCGGCGGTTGACGGTTTTCGCATGGCGTGGCAACTGATTGATTCGTCGAAACGTTACGGCGGCGAGCTCAAAACTTACACCGAGGTTATCGGCTTCGACACGGTCAACGGCGAACTGCGCGGCGTCAAAGTCCGCAACCAATTCACGGGCGAGACTTACGAAATTGCCTGCGATATTGCGGTCAACGCGGCGGGCGGCTGGGCAGGTTTTGTCGGCAAATTGGCGGGCGTCGAAATTGGCGTTCAACCCGACAAGGGCACGTTAATCGCGTTCAATCAACGAATCGTCAATCACGTCGTCAACCGCCTGCATAAATCAAGCGACGGCGATATATTCGTCCCGCACGGCTCTATAACAATTTTGGGCACGTCGTCAATGAGCGTTCCCGACCCTGAAGACACATCGACCAGCCGCGAAGAAGTTGAAAGTTTAATTAAAATCGGCGAACAAACATTTGAAGACCTGCGCGATTTTAGAATCCTTCGGGCGTTCGCCGGCAGTCGACCGCTTTACATACCGCCCGGCGGCGCAGTCGGACGTTCTGCATCAAGAGGTTTCGCGATTGTCGACCATGAACAGGACGGGCTCAAAGGCTTGTTTACGATTGTCGGCGGCAAGTTCACGACTTATCGGCTGATGGCGGAAAAAATGTGCAACCAAATCTGCGCCAAACTCAACAACAACGCGCCTTGTCGCACAGCCGAAGAACCGATTGTCGAAGAAGTTTCTGAATCTGACAAAGCCCGTGCGGAAAAATTTTTCCCGTCGTTTGGCACGAATCTTGCCGCGACGAGATTAGGCGTCGAGCGTTTCAAAAAAGTTGTTGAGCGGCTTGAATCTGACCCCGAAAGCCGCGAATTGGTTTGCGAGTGTGAAAACGTCACCCGCGCCGAGGTCGAAGAAATTTGCGGCGACGCCACAAGCTTTATTGTCAACGATGTGCGGCGGCGGACGCGTATCGGCATGGGCACTTGCCAAGGAAATTTTTGCGCGTTGAGAGCGGCGGCAATTTTTTCTGAAATTGGCGTTGAACCGTCGGCAAAAGATTCGCTTGCCCGCATGAAAGAATTTCTGCAAGGTCGCTGGAAAGGCATTCGACCTGTTTTGCTCGGCCGAACGTTGCGCGAAACCGAAATGACGCGTGCAATTTATGAATTGTCGATGAACATCACGGGAGGTGCCGCGCAATGAAAATTTCAGACGTGATAGTAATCGGCGGCGGCTTGGCAGGACTTATGGCGGCGGCAGTCGCGGCAGGTCGCAAGCAAAGTGTGACCGTGCTGACTTACGGATCGGGCTCATTGCCACTTGCAAGCGGCGCGCT
>JADEZP010000072.1 GCA_015206805.1 Quinella sp. 1Q7
CATCTTTACACTGCCAGCGCGGGGAATTACGAGGCATATTTACAGCGTTCGATTCATTTGGCGTTTGTACTGCCGTTAGCGTTTGTGCTGTTCCCGATGACTAAGGGCGCGCCTAAGGACAGAGTACCTGTTTACGACTGGGTACTCGCTGTGCTTGCAGCTGCGCCGGGAGTCTATTCGATGGTGAATTACACAGCTATTACCGAACGCATACAGCAGATTGACCCGTTGACGACAGCACAGTTAGTGTTAGGCTCACTGCTTGTTCTGTTACTGCTTGAGGGTACGAGGCGAATCGTAGGGTTACCGTTGTCATTGATAGCTGCATTATTCGCGGTGTATATGCTTTACGGGTATAAACTGCCCGGGCTGCTGCAGGGTTTCCAGTTCCAATATCCCGAAGTAATAGAGCAGTTATATCTGACTGACGAGGGGATTTTTGCATCTCCTTTGGGAGTCTCGGCGACATACGTAATGATATTCCTGATATTCGGAGCGTTCCTTGAGAAGTCTGGTGCAGGCGATTGGTTCATGAGTGTTGCGCAGGCATTCACGGGAACGACTCCCGGCGGTCCTGCTCAAATCGCAGTGTCCATTGCGTCGACTGCAATCTTCACGTGTTTCCGCTCCTCAAAAAATTATTCACAAAAAAACGGGCAGGTGTCAAATGCCTGCCCAAATTGTTTCCGTATCCTCAAGCAGTTTCAATGACTTCTTTGCCGTCATAATAACCGCATTCCAAGCACACATGGTGTGGGAGTTTAGGTTCATGGCATCTCGGACATTTTACGTAGTTCGGAGCTTCCAACTTCCAATTCGCACGCCGCCTGTCGCGTCTCGCTTTGCTCAGTTTCCTTTTTGGTGCCGCCACAGCTTACACCTCCTCACAGTTTTAAATCTTCCAATGCGGCAAGTCGCGGGTCGAGCGTGACTCGGTTGCAACCGCATTCGCCGTCATTCAAATTCGCGCCGCATACGGGACACAAGCCTTTACAGTCCGACTTGCAAAGATTTTTTATCGGCTGCCCGGCAATGAGTTCGTCCCGCAAAAGTTCAGTCACGTCAAGCCAATCGTCAACCGCCGCAGACTTGTCGAACTCTTCGGCGAAGTCGTGAATTTGTTCGCCGACAGCCTCCGTCAAGCACCTGTCGCAAATGAAAGACTTTCGGCACGCAATGCGTCCGCGAACGACGTAACATTTGCCGACGTCCTCGACATCGCCGAAAATTTTCACGTCGCCGACAAAACCGTCGCCGCTGAAATCTTCGTCGAAAAGTTTTTCCGCCGACGCGCTGAACTCGAAAGGAGCTTTGGTGCCCCTTGTAATTTGCACTTTCGGCATTTTACAACACCGCCCTTTATGTGTCAAGGTAAGGTCGCCACGATTCGCCGCCGCTCACGGCTCAAGAAACGCGTTCATAATCGCGACAGGCTCGCCAATGTGTTTGATGTTGTCGAAAATTTTTTCGCGGAATCCGCACATGTGATTGGTCTGCGTCGTGAAGAATTCGACAAGCTTCAACAGGTCGTCCTTGCCGCCGAAACCGTTACTTACCGCCGCGAAGGTCATCAGCTCAAAAACTTTGTACGTCGCCGCGAACATTGCGTAATTTTGCGTGATGCTTGCAGTGAAACGCCACGGGTAGCAGTTCGTGAAAAGATCGTTGACGAGATAATTTTCAAGGAACGGCGCGTATTGCTCTGAAAAATTTTTTCGTTCGGCGGCAAGATTTTCGTAGCGTGCGGCGACGCTTGCGGCGGACACGGAATTATTTTCGTCGGGCTTGAGTTGCAAAGTTTCGGCGACCGCGTTGACAAATCGGCGTCCGCTCTCCAAGTGCATTACGCTGTAAAGAGACTCGAAAATATTCAGCATCAGCCCGACAAAATTCAGCGCGTTGAAGTGCACTCTTGCCAACATTGACGGGACTTCCGATGCCAAAAAACTTTTCGACTCGTAAGCCGCGATTAACTTTATCAGCGCGTCGCAGTCAAGCTCGTCCGCCGAAATTTTTTCAAGCCGCTCAAGGAAAAATCCCAGCACGATTAAGCGTTGGTCGATTGTGAGCGTTCGCTCCTGCAAGATTGAAATTTCCGCAACTTGAATGTCAATCATATGTTCGCGGAATTTTTCGGGCACCTCCAGCTTATTGAAGCCCAACTTTCTCGTCGGCACCGTGACCAGCTCGAATTTCAGCGGCTCGCGCCCGAAAAGTGCCATCTCCGCCGCCACGGGGCATGTCGGCGTCATCGACTGTTCCAAAAATTTCCCGAAGTTGTACGTTATACGCGGATAGAATGCGCACGTTGCCGACAAAAAATCTGCGCCGTGTTCCAGTTGCAGGCGGCAAAGTTTTTTTTCCGTCAGGAACGGGCACCGACCGCGTTCGTCTTGCATAAGAATATACTGCCGCTTAACGTCGTTGAATTTCATGTGCTCGGCGATTTGCGGATAATGTTGCGAATAATTTTCGTAAGTTGCCGCGTCGATGAAAACGTTCCAACCTTTACTGCAACACAAAGCTCCGCACTTTGAGCCGTCGCATTGAAATTTGCCGACGTATTCGGGGCGGAAGTAAGTGTATGCCGTCATTAAATCATCCCGTTTGCAATGATGTATTCTGCGATTTGTAATGCGTTGAGTGCCGCGCCCTTGCGAATTTGGTCGCCGCAAACCCACAAGTTCAAGCCGTGCTCAATCGAAAAATCTTTGCGTATGCGCCCGACTTCGACGGCGTCCTTGCCGGAAGTCTCAAGCGGTTGCGGATAAATCATTTCGGCGGGATTGTCGCGCACGATTACGCCGGGGAAGTTCTCCAGCGCAGTGCGTGCCGCCTCGACGGAAACATCGTCCGCGAATTCGACGTTGACGCTTTCGGCGTGAGAACGGTACACGGGCACGCGAATCGTCGTCGCCGTCACACGGAGCGCGTCGTCCTCCATAATTTTGCGCGTCTCGTCGACCATCTTCATTTCCTCTTTGGTGTAGCGATTATCCATGAACACATCAATCTGCGGCAGGAGATTCGACGCGATTTGATAGTGTTTGTCGAGTTTTGCGACGGGCAGGACTTTCGCCGTGACCGCCTCGCCGCGTGCAAGTGAATCGAGTTGCGATTTGAGTTCGTCCATGCCTTCGCGACCCGCGCCCGAAACTGCCTGATACGTCGACACGACGACGCGTTTGATTGGCGACAGATTGTACAGCGGCTTGAGTGCCATAACCATGATTATTGTTGAGCAGTTCGGATTGGCGATGATGCCTTTGTGACGCGCGATTGCCTGCGGATTGACTTCGGGCACGACCAGCGGCACGTTCGGATCCATGCGGAAATTCGACGAGTTGTCGATAACGATTGCGCCCGCCTTGACCGCCGCAGGGGCGAAAAGTTTGCTTGCCGCGCCGCCCGCGAACAGCGCGATTTGCACGCCGTCGAACGATTTATCCGTCGTCTCCTCGACCGTGTAGCTTTTGCCCATGAAGTTTATCGTTTTGCCCGCCGAACGCGACGACGCAAGCATTTTGAGTTCGCCGAAGGGAAAGTTGCGCTCCTCGATGAGTTTCAAAAATTCTTGCCCGACCGCGCCCGTTGCGCCGACAATCGCCGTGTTGTATCGTCTCATGAAAATTCCTCCCGTAAAGTTGTCAAGCGTCATTGTAACTGCGCGGCGGTCGTTGTCAAGAGTAGAGCCGCTTGCTATAATGTCGCCAATGCTACTCCCTTGCGGATCGGCATACGTCGAAACGAGAGGAGGTGATAGCGTATGCTTGAGGCACCCGTCTTGCTGGCAGTGGGAGTGATCTCGACCGCAGTCGGAACCTTCATTGGTACCGTCGCGGCATTCTACTTCTGCAAACGTCGGCGCAAGTAGCAGAACGTTAATCTTGATGCCCCGGGCTAATCGGATTCGTCACCGGTTACGGCAAAACGAAGCCCCCGCTGGTTCGTCACTCCGGCGGGGGTTCTTCGTTTGTGATAGCTATGCTTGACGCACTCTCACAGATGTACCCGTTTTGCACCGATAATTTATCACAAGCCCGTGTCGTTGTCAATCAGTGGCAAAACGAAGCCCCCGTGCAGTTCACTACGTTGCGCGGGGGTTCTCCGTTTGTGTTAAGAATGCTCAATTTGTTCTTAAAAGTGTTGTTCGTTTCGTATCGTAAATTTAGCACAGGCGCAACCGTTTTTCAATCGCGGCACCTGCGCGGCGGTCGTTGACAAGAGTTCACAACTGCCCGACGCGTGAAATGAATTCGTCAAGCCGCAACGCGCCGTCAATCGGATTTTTGTCGAACACCATAAAATAGCCGAACTTATCCGCGCCGGACTTCGCCTCCCAAATTTTGCCGAGCGTGAGTTTGTGGCGCGAATCGGAGTTGTCGCGGTCGTCGCCCTTAGCCTCAACAAGCAATGTCACTCCGCTTTTCATGCGCACGATAAAATCGGGGTAGTGATTGATGAATCCGTTCAGGCAGAATTCTTTTTGAGCGCGGTTGCGGTGCCACCAATGAACGTTGTCGAGTTTGCTCAACGCGGCGGCAATTTGAAACTCCCAACCGTTCACGGACTCTTCCGCCTCGTAAAGACTGTTGCTCCAGCGATTGAAGGTCGGCGGAGAAATTTCGGCGGGCAACGTGTACGACGGCGCGGCGAAAATTTTTCGGGCGTCAATCAGCGCGTTGAATCGGCTCGCGGCGTGTACGGTCTGCATTGCGTTGATTTTGTCGCGAATCCTGTCGGCGTAAGCTTCCGTGTTGATGACGGCGTCGCGAATTTGCTCGCGGCTGAAAGTTTCGACAATGCGTTTGACGTAAGCGGTGATGTCCTGCGTCGGAGGCAACTTCCTGCGCCTGTCAATGACGGTCGTAATTTTTTCGGCGCACTGTCGAATCTGCGCGGGCGGAGCAAGCTCGTCGAAGTGCTCAAGAAAATTTTTCAGCTCGGCGTCGGAAAGAAATTTGCGGCTCAAAAAATCGTCGTCGCCGTGAACATCGAATGACGCGACTTCGCGGCGCAGGTTGTCGAAATTTATCACGGTGTCTTTGTCGGCAAGCGTGAAATTTTTCAGCAACCAATCAATATTGACTCGGCGCGGCTCATCGTTGCCGAACAAATCGCCCGCGTCCTCAACGTAATGGAACTGCGGCAGTTGCAGATTGAGCGCGTCGCGGTACCTGTCGCGCATTTTGAAGACGGTCATTTTAGTCAGCTCCTCCTCCGAACGAATGTCGCCGTCGCTGATGTCCGTTGCGTAAGCGTCGCCGAATTGCCGCGCTTGAGCCTCCATGTCGGCAGAAAAATTTTCGGGCGCAGTATTCGTCGCGGAAGTCGGCTTCGTGATGGTCGGCGGCGGCTGAAAAATATTTCCCTGCGCGGGCGGCGTGAAGTCGGTCGTCGGTAAATCGTCGGCAATTCGGCACTCGCGGCGACTGAAGCCCGCAGAATTCAAACCCGTAACGATTTTGTCCAGCGTCGCTTGAAAGTCGGCGGACGACGTGAAAACGTAGCTTTGATTCAACAGCGCGTCGGAAAAATTTTTCGTGAACGGTCGGCGCAAGATTCGCCCCAAAATTTGCTCAACGTCAATTTCGGACGTGCGATTGGCAAGCGACGCCAACACGTAAGCGAACGGACAATCCCAGCCCTCCTTGAGCGCGTTAATCGTGATGATGTATCGCACGGGGCAATCTGCGGCAAGCAGGTCGACGCCGCGCAGGTCGTTGATGTCGGCGGTCTTGACGGCAATTTGCTCGGCGGGTATTGCGTGATTCGTGATAAGGTCGGCTTTGATTCGGTCGAACGTCGCGCGATCGCCCTTGCCCTGCGTCTCCGCCTGAAACAAAACAATCGGGCGAACACCCTCGGCACGCCCGACACGTTCCAGCAATTCACGGAAAGTTATCGCGTCCGCAATGACATCGTCGCGACTGCGGCGGTTGTAGACGATGACGGGCAACTTGACCATTGCGGCGGATTTGAGCTTTGCGGCGGGCACGTAAGCGATAACGTTGCTCGTCGTGCGCGGCGTCGCAGTCAGCTCCAAAATAAAACGCGGATTGAAATTCCTCAACATGTCGACGCTTAACGTCGTCGCCGCGTGATGGCTCTCGTCGACAATCACGACGGGCTTGTAATGGCGGATGACGCTCACCAACGACGATTCGTCCGCGTCGGGCAAAAGTTTTTCGTCGGCGGCGAAGTTCGCGACAAATTGATTGAGCTGACCGTTTTGCCGATAAGCCCTGCGACCGTCCTTGTTGCTCGTGCGGAAGGAATCATAACTCAACACCGCGACCGTCAACTGCGCGGCGACCTCGGCGGGGGAAAAATTTTCACCTGCAAGCAATTGTTCCTTGCCGTAAACCGCGACTTGTCCGCCGAAGTCAGCCTCCAGCCGTCGACGATACGGATGCGCCGCGTCGCTAAGATTTTTGTACGTCTGCGCCAAAATCGTTTCGCTCGGCACCAGCCACACGACAAATTTATTCTGCGCGGGCAATTCGTCGAATATCACTCGCAAGCTTGCCGCCGCCATGAAAGTTTTGCCGCCGCCCGTCGGAACTTTAAAGCACACCTGCGGCACGTTCGCGATTGTATTTTGATACGCCTCGGCTCGCACGTCGCGTGCCAACCAAAATTCCGCGAACGCTCGTTTAATCGAATTGCCCGCCGTAAGCCGTCGCAGGAACTCCGCCAAATCGTCAATCGCCCGTTGCTGATAATCCTTCAATATCACAGCGCGTCACTCCTTTTGATGTCGCGGGGAATTTTCTTGAACGTTATCGCGTGCCCGCGCAGAAATTCATCGCTCAAGGCGCATTCGTCGGCGTAAATCAGATACCGTTCGGCGCGTCGTTCAATCGTCCGCAAAAATTCAGCGTCCAACGTCGTCAGCTTGCCGCGCTCGTACCGGAAGTAAATCGCCGTGCCGTCGTGTTCGCCAAGGTAAGCGCGATTGTTGCCGTCGGGCGCAATGTAGCGCGTGCGCGTCTCCGTGTACCAAATGTAAGCGCGAATCTTTTCCGCGTCGACAGCCTCGTTCAAGTCGCCGTCAATCATCAACGGCTCTCCGACCTCGTAAAAGTCGAATCCGCCGCCCGTGCCCGCGACAGTCCCGTAGCCGTCAATGACTCGCCGCACGCGTTCGGCAGTGATTCGTTCGGCGTAGTCTTCCATTTCCACCAAAATGAACGTCCGATTGCCTCCGTCTTGAGCGTTGAGTTTGAGCACCGCGTGAGCCGTCGTGCCGCTGCCCGCGAACGAATCCAGCACGATTGAATTTTTGTCGTCGGGCGCAATAATGTAACTTATCAGCTTTTGTAAAAGTTTGGTGGGCTTTTTGCCGTTCCTGAAATTTATTCCGCCTTCGTGCCGTATGTTGCCAAAATCTTCAGCAAGTGATTCAAAGTTGGGTATCGGCAATTCTTTGGTAAAATTTTCTAAGCCCGTCAGCAAATTGACAGGAACGCCTTGATAGTATTTTCCTTTGGTTGCGCCCGGTTTTTTTGGACCGGTGAAATATCTGTAATCAAACTTATCGTCTCCAATTCCATGAACTTTGTATAAAACGCTCAAGCCGTCCTGTGCGGTTCGCCCGCTCAAATAGTCTCTGAAAAAACGTCCCGAAGAATTGCCGTCCAAAATTTTTCCGGTAGCCCAAATTTCTTTCAAAAGCTCAATCGACGGAGTATCCTTCAAAATTTCGTAGTCGTCCTTGCGAAAAATTTCAACTCGCTTGCCGCCAAGTTCGACAACGGCAGGTGTGCCCTTCTCAATTATTCTGTAGCAGAATTTCGAGATGTCGTATTTACTTTTTGGTTTGATAAATCTTGTCGCATCGGTTTTTCGATAAATCAGAATGGTTTCTATGACTTTTTGAAAATCGGCGTCTTCAACTAAAGTTTTTCCAACGAAGCGAACTTGAATGTACAATGACGCGACAAAATTCTGTGCGCCAAAAATTTCGTCGCAGATGAGTTTCAAGTTGGCTTGCTCGTTGTCGTCGATAGAAATAAAAATCGCGCCGTCGTCGGCAAGCAACCGCTTGAGGAGCTTGAGGCGCGGATACATCATGCAAAGCCATTTGTCGTGGCGCGAAAGGTCTTCGCCTTCCCTGCCGACGACTTCTCCGAGCCAACGTTTCATTTGCGGGGCATTGACGCGGTCATTGTAAATCCAGCCTTCGTTGCCGGTGTTATAGGGCGGGTCGATGTAGACGCACTTGACGCGCCCTTCGTATTCGGGCAACAGCGACTTGAGCGCAAGGAGATTGTCGCCGTGAATGATTTTGTTATCGGTCGCGCCGCCGAAGTTACAGACGCGTTCGAGCACGTGGAAGGGCACGGCGTAATTAACGACGCGTTCTTTGCCAATCCAGTTGAGCGTGGGCATTGTCATTCCTCCAATCGTTTGTTGCGGCGATTATAACACGGCTTGCCTTGCGCGACGATACGCGATAAAATTGCCGAAAAATTTTTCAGCGGAGGTAACGGTAATGGCAAGACTGTTTGGGACGGACGGCGTGCGCGGCGAGGCGAACACGCAGTTGCCGCCGGAGTTGGCATATCGCATGGGACGCGCGGCGACGATTTATTTCGGCGAACATTCGGACGGACGACCGCAAATATTAATCGGGCGCGACACACGAATCAGCGGCGAAATGTTGGAGTCGGCACTTGTGGCGGGAATATGTTCGGCGGGCGGCAATGCGATATTGGCGGGCGTCGTGCCGACACCTGCGGTTGCGTATCTTGCGCGGAAATTGCACGCGGCGGCGGGTATCGTTATCAGCGCGTCGCACAATCCGTTTCACGACAACGGCATAAAATTTTTCGGCGGCAACGGCTACAAACTCCCCGACAAAGTCGAAGACGACATCGAACAGATTGTTCGCGACATTGAGGCTAAAAAATTTTTCGTGCGACCTGTCGGCGCGGACGTCGGGCACATTGAGCGGCGGCAAAATCTTTTGGAAGATTATATCGGCTTCGTAATGAGCACGACCAGTGAACGCTTTGACGGCATGAAAATTGTCCTTGACTGCGCGAACGGCGCGGCGTATCGTGCAATGCCCGCGGTGCTTGAGCGGCTCGGCGCGGAAGTGATTTTAATCGGCGACAAACCCGACGGTCTCAACATCAACGACAACTGCGGCTCCACGCACATGGACGGATTGCGACAAGCAGTATTGCAGCACGGCGCGGACATCGGCATTGCTCACGACGGCGACGCCGACAGGTGCCTTTGCATTGACGAACGCGGCGACATTATCGACGGCGATCACATAATGATTATCTGCGCAAAGTTGATGCTTAAAGTCGGCGCGTTGCCCGACAAAACAATCGTCGCGACCGTGATGAGCAACATCGGCTTCCGTCAGGCTGTCGACGAACTCGGCTTGACGTGCAAGATTACGGCTGTCGGCGACCGCTACGTTTTGGAGAACATGCTGGCGAACAATCATAGACTCGGCGGCGAACAGAGCGGTCACATAATTTTCCCCGACTACTCGACGACGGGCGACGGCTTGATAACCGCGTTGCAAGTTCTCACGGCGATGAAAAAATTCCGCGCCACGGCAAGCGAACTCAACGCGCTGATGACGACTTACCCGCAAGTGCTGGTCAATGTCCGCGTGCGCAGTAAAGACGCTTACAAAACGTCGGAGGCGGTCAAGCTTGCGATTGCGGAGGGCGAGGCTGAACTCGGCACGAACGGCAGAATTTTGATTCGGGCGTCGGGCACGGAACCGTTGATTCGCGTTATGGCTGAAGGTCCCGATAAAAATCGGCTCATGCGAATTTGCAACAAAATCGCGGCGGAAGTCGAAAAGTGCGATGCGTGACGTTGCGATAGTTTTGGCGAGCTTCGGCTCGGCGGACGACAAAATTCGCGCAACGACCTTTGACGCGCTGGAAGTCGAGTTGCGGAAAAAATTCCCCGCGTTCGAGGTGCGGCAGGCGTTCACGTCAAATTTCATGATTCGCAAGCTTGCACGGCGCGGAATTTTAATCGACACGCCACAAGACGCCGTTGCCCGACTTCGACGCGACGGCTTCCGAAAAATTTTCGTCCTGCCCACGCACCTGACGCCCGGCGAAGAATTCGACAACAAAATCAAAATCTGCGCGGCGGTCGACGTTGAAATAATTCCGCCGCTGTTGAGTGAACCGCTCGACGAAAAAATTTTCGCGACGATTTTGGACTGCTTCCCGCGCGGTGTCGACGAGGACTTGATTTTAATCGGGCACGGCTCACCCAATCGCCACAACCCCGTTTACGAACGACTGCAACGGCTCACGGGCGACAGGGTGCACATCGGCGTTATCGAGGCGACTGACACGCCGAACTTTGCCGACGTCGTCAAGCGGCTGAAAATTTCCCGCGCCGAAAAAATTTTGCTTGCGCCGCTGCTGTTCAACGGCGGGGTGCACGTCGCGGCGGACATTGCGGGCGATTCGGATTCGTGGCTTACGCGGCTGACTGCGCTCGGTTACAAAGTTCGCGTCATTCGCGACGGGCTCGGCACCTTTGAAAAATTTCGTGCGCTGTATGTCGCGCGGCTGGAGGAATTGCTTTGGACGGACGCAAATTTGAAGTGATAATTCACGCGACGGACGCGGCGGCTTGTCAACGGCTGATTCAATCGTTGGTGACTGTCGACGTGCCCGACGGTTATTCGGCGGCGATTCAACCCGTCACGGGCGACGAAAAATTTTTCGCTTACAACGCGGCAATGCAAGCTTCCGACGCCAAGTACAAAATTTATTTGGACGAGCAAGCCGTCGTCACGGACGCGAACTTTTTGCACGAGCTGTTGAAAATTTTCCGTGACGAATCAATCGGCGCGGTCGAGGTTGCCGACGGAATTTTTTTCGCGACGCAATACGATTTGCCGTGGCGCGAAGATTTGTTCGCGGATGATTCTTTCGGCGGACGGGCGCAGTGCGTCGAATTCAAACGCGCGGGCTTTAAGGTCGTTATCGGCGGCGATTGGATTTTTTGTCGCGGCGACATGTGCCCGCTGGTGACGGTGATTATCCCGACGTTCAATCGCCCGAAATTTTTCCGCGAGGCTCTGGAAAGTGCGCTCAATCAAACGTATCGCAACATCGAAATTTTCGTCAGCGACAACTCAACCGACGACGCGACCGAGCGTTTGATTCAAGCTTACCTTGCCCGCGACACGCGCATAAAATATTTTCGGCACGCGAACTTCGACGCCAACGACAACTGGAATTTCGCCCGCAGTTACGACAATCCCGCCGCCGAATACGTCAACTGGCTCATGGACGATGATTTGTTCGCGCCGACGAAAATCGAACGTATGCTTGAGTTTTACCGCAACAATCCCGACGTGTCGCTGGTAACGAGTTTGCGGCACGGTATCGACGCCGACGGCAACATTATCGGCACGGCTGAAACGCCCTTCACGACGACGGTTAAAATTTCGGGCGAGGACGCGGGTCACAAACTTCTGACGACTTTTGAAAATTTTATCGGAGAGCCGACGACGGTTTTGATTCGGAAAAAATTTCTGCGCGACAACGATTTGTGTTGGCATGAGGACGAGCGCGGCTTCTTCAATTTGGTGGATATGTCGACGTGGTTGCAGTTGCTGACGCGGGGCAATTTGCTGCACATTCACGAGCCGTTGAGCTTCCAACGCGTTCACGCGGGCATTGCGTCGAATTGGGCGTACACGCCGCCGCTTGTGGCGATTCAGTGGGTCAAGTTGCTCAAGTCGGCGTGGGACGAAAAAATTTTCCTGCACACCGACGACGACTTACGCCGCGCAATTTTGGGATGGTTTTCGTTCCCCGCGTTGAGAGGACTGCGACTGCCGCTGGAGCGCAATTATCGCGGCGCGGAGGTCTCGACGCTTGAACGGTACTTCGTGATGATGGCGCGGGCATTGAGCGGCGGTGAACTTGAACTGTTGCCGATTGAATATTCCGCGCAAGACCCCGTCAAAAAAATCCGCTAAAAAACTCGTCCCCAGTCCCTAGTCCCTACAAAGGAGTGATTTACATGTTGTGTCGGCGGTGCGGAAAAGATTTGGGCGGCTCGATGCGTTGCGCCTTCTGCGGCTACGAAAACACCGAGGGCAACGTTCGCGAAATGACGCGCACGGAAAAAACTTTCTTTGACGGCGTGACGATTGATGCCGGCTCGACAGGCTCGAATTCGTCGCAGGAAGACTCCCGCAATTACAGACGCTACGATTATTCCACGCGGACGACTTACGTAAATTTCGGCGGCAACATTTTCACGCGGGCAATCGTATCGTTCGCGCGGGCAGTCATTGACGGCAACAAACTTGCGCAGGTTGCGGCGGTGCTGATTTTTTTGGCGTTTACCGCGCTGATGTTTTTCGTCGCCCTGCCGATACTGTTCGTGTTGCTCGCGATTGGAATCGGACTTTTGATGTTGTCGAAATTCTTGCGGTGACGGCTGTGGAAAAATTTTTAATCAACGGCGCGGCGGTCAATGTCGAAGTCGCGGACACCTTCTTGAAACGTCTGCGCGGGCTGATGTTTCGTCGGCAGATTGAGTCGGGACGCGGACTGTTGCTTGCCCCGTGCGACGGCGTTCATATGATGTTCATGCGCTTTGCAATCGACGTGGTGTATCTCGACAAAGACCTGCGCATAAAAAAAATCGTGCGCGGCTTGATACCGTGGCTCGGCGTGAGCGTTTGTTTCGGAGCGTGGGGCGCACTTGAACTTGCCGACGGTGAAGCGGCGCGTCTCAAGCTTGAGGTCGGTCAAAAATTTCAGCGCACATAAAAATTCAAAAGCCCCGGCGAATTTGCCGAGGCTTTTTTGTTGCGCGACGTGGCGCATAATTTACTGCACGTCGATGTTCGTGATGATTTGTCCGCCGCTGACGGTGAACATGATGAAATTCGACAACGCGCTGTCGGCGGCAATCGGGCTCATGAATTCAAACGCGTAACCGTAACTGCCGTCGCCGAGTTCCGAATCTTTAATCTGCGGGTCGTCGCCGATTTCAAACGTGTCGACTTCAACCTGCGTAAATTCCGAATCGTCGCCGCTGATTGTCATTGCGTAGTGAATCGTCGTTATCTCGTCGCCCGCCCGAAGCTTGATTAAATCGCGGTCGCTCATGCCGTGAGCGTCAAGACCTTTGCGCGCGCCGAGGATGTAATATTTTTGTTCGGCGTAGACGTAAGCGACTTGCAGGTTGCATTCGACGCCGTTTAGCTTAATCGGTATCGAATACAGGTTGTAGCCGTCGTTCTCCTCCGTAATTTCGACGTAAACGGGGTGACCGTCAAGCATTGGCCACACGCCGCGAAAGTTATCCGTGAACGTGCCCGCGTCCCAATCGGCTTTGATGTCGGCGTCGCTGCCGAGGTACAGCAGTAAATCGTTGTCCAAGTCCATGTAAACAAGCTGACAATGCACGCTGGAAAGTTGCTCCATTTGTTCGGGCGTGAGTTGCACGAAGGCGTTGTTATCTTTGTCGAGTTGAACGGGGAAGTCGTTCAGTTGCGTGATGTCGAAAATATTTTGTCGTTGCGCGGGCGGAGTGGTCGGCACGGGCGTAACGAGTGAATCGCCGTCGAGCAGTGGCGCAACGTCTTCGGGAATTTCGCCGTAAATCAGATGGTAGTACAAAATTTTCTGCGGAATTGGCGCGGCGTCGAGGTTGAGATAACTGACCAAAGATTGTTCGTCGCCGCTGTAGGAGTGGAAGCCGCTAAGTCCGCCGCCGCGATTGCGATAGCCGCCCGCA
>JADEZP010000073.1 GCA_015206805.1 Quinella sp. 1Q7
TGGTAACTTTGCCGACAAGCACGCCGCTCAATCGCACGTCCGACTGCGGCTGTAGCCCGACGACCTGCTTAAAACCCGCGTAAATCGTATAATCGTTGCTCGGTCCGAAATGGAAATCGCCAAGCCCTGCCGTCGCGCCGCCCAGTAACATCAAACCGCCGACGGTAAACGCGCCGACCTTTGCTTCAACTGACATCGTGTCGCCTCCTTAAGGTTGCTTCTTGAATCGCGCCGACTCGGTTATCGGAATGCCCGCCTCCGTCGGAATGTAAATGACTTCGTTGTGACTTTCCTTGAGTGCCTCGACCCAAAGATAATGTATGTAAGCTTCGTTGTTCTGCAAGCTGTCGCCGATGATTTTGTTGGCTTTAGCGACGCCTTCGGCGCGAATGACTTCGGCGTTGGCAAGCGACTTGGCGGACTCTTCTTTAGCGCGTGCCTCCTGAATGGCGATTTGCCGATTTTGTTCGGCGCGGGCAAGTTCAGCTTCGCCGGCTTTATTCTGCTGCCAAACGTAATATTGCGGCATTGCGAACAGGATTATCGCCGCTGCCGTCACCGAAAAAATTGCGCAACCGACGCCCGCCTTGATGAAAAATGCGGCGTTGCCCGTCCCGTGTTTATTCGACTCCTTCGCCGCGAAAAATGCAATCGCCAATATGACGAATCCCGCGACCGTCAAAGCCGCCGGTACAATAATCATAACAATCGCTCCAATCGAATCACGCGTTGCCTTTCAAGCGGTTGTGGTGCCTGCAAAGCATTTGACAATTCGCCGCAGAAGTTTCGCCGCCCGCGCTCCATGCCGTCACGTGGTCAGCGTCCATATCGTCGCGTTTCCAAATGCGTTTCGCGTTGGAACCTTTGCCCGCCGCGCACATCGGACAATTCGATTTGCCCGCAAGCTCGGCTTCACGCGTCTGACGTGCGTAAACGGTTTTAATCGTCGACGGCTCGAAGTAGCGCACGTGCAAAAGTTTCGTAAGCTCGCCGCCGCTCAACACGTACTCGAAAATTCCGCGCTTATCCGTGACGGCGTCGTCGGCATAAAGTTTGTCGACCTGCGCGGCAAGCTCGGCGACGTCGAAAATTTTTTCGTGATAAGTTTCGTACAGCCGACCCCAATCAAGACCGCACATGTCGTCGTGAACGCGCGGGAAAGTTTTTTGCGCCCAATCAATCACTCGCTCGAAATAAGCCTCAAGCTCGGACGCGTCGCCGTCGTTGCGGTGAGCACTCATGTAAGTTTCGACCGCCGAATCGTCCGAACTCTTAACGACCCACTCAAGTGCCGTGAGCAAAATTTCCTGCCGCTTAACGTCGCCGCGAACATAATTGCGCCACAGGTGCAGACGCGGGCTCGTGCTGTTGCTGAAAATTTTTTTTGCCGCCGTAACGAACGCGCCCGAATATATCGCGTTGGAAATTTCCTGCCGATTGAGCGCAAGTCCCGCAATGTTTATCGTCTTGTACCACGATTTAATTTCGTCCTCCGTGCCCGCGCAGATGTAAATCGTCAGCGGCGTCGACAAAAATTTTTCACGTTGTACGGCGGACAGCGACTCGAAGTAATGCAAATTGCCCTGCGCGTCCTCGACGGGGAAAAGCTCCTTCGTGAAGCGTCCAAGGCTCGTTATGCGCTGTTGCCCGTCCAAAACCTCGTAAGCATCGCCGACCCGATTAAAGTACAGCAAGCCGATTGGATAGCCGCGCAATACCGACTCGACAACCGCACGTTCGCGACTGCCGCCGCGCTCCGCGTAAAGGTAATGACGCTGATATTCCGGTTGAATCGTCAGCCGCCCGCTCCAGCCGTAAAGTCCTTTGCCCTCCGCTGCGCTGAATTCAAAGCCCGCGCAGATGTCGCCGACCGTCAAATCGGTCCGCAACGTCGTATTCATATCGTTACCTCCTGTGCCGAATGAACAGCCGCTTGTAAACTTTTTTGCCGCCGATTGTCGCTTGCCGATACTGCGAATCGTCGTGCCACAGCCCGTTTGAAAAGCCCGCACCTTCGCTTTCAGTCGCGCCGACGATTTCAAATTGTTCGGGGCAGTATTTGTCGAGAAAAGTTATCGGGACACCCATGACGCCGCCGAAGTCTTTAGGTATGGCGTCGGTGGCGGGCACTTCGATTGCGTCGTAGTTGTCGTAGCGTTGAAAGCTCGTATCGCGCACTTTCGGGTGAAAACGTTCGCACTCGGCATAAGTCATTAAATTCAGCGGCTCATGACGTTTGCCGTGGTCAAGATTCGTCAGCCATAGACATTGATTCGTTGCGACAATCCTGTTGCCACGTTCATCAACGCGTGCTTCCGTCCCGTAAAGTTCGTAATCGTCGGGCACGATAAAGCCCGAAATCCATCTGCCCATGCCGTTGCCGAGCCAGATTTTATTTTGCATGATGAGTGGGAAAACTTCCTTGTATGTGATGCAGTTGATGTTGCCGATAATCAGGAACTGTTTGCCCGCGTCGACAATCCACGCCAAAAATTCGCGGAACATGCTGAACGGCGGATTGGTTATGATGACGTCGGCTTCGTCGCGCAGGCGTTTGACT
The DNA here is from genome assembly GCA_015206805.1 of Quinella sp. 1Q7. Taxonomy (GTDB): domain Bacteria; phylum Bacillota; class Negativicutes; order Selenomonadales; family Selenomonadaceae; genus Quinella. Next base: position 2,561 of record JADEZP010000073.1, read on the forward strand.
TCCTCCGAACGAAAATCGCCGTCGCCGTCGAGATAACGCCAATTGGTCAGCGCGTCGAGCGGGTAGTCGACTTTGGCAATGTCGTCGGCGTCGAGCGTATAAATTCTTCCGTGCGCGGCGTCAATCGTCGGGTTGAACTGCGGGGCGTCGTTGTCGTCGAAAAGATTTTTCATGGGCTTGTAGACGAATTTTTTCTTGTCGGCGGCGTAACCTGTGGAGATGAGCTTTTTGAGCCCGTAGCGCGTGAAATTGAGCGCAAAAAATTTTGTGAAGTTGCTCCATTGCGGGTCGTCGCACGGCAAAAGGACCGTCTTGCCGCGAAGAAAGTTTTCGTCGTAAAGATAATAGCAGTTGAGTTCGCGCTGAATGTCGTCGTATTGCGTATAAAATTCGTCGTTCTTGGCACGCGCCGCCGAATTGAGATTTTTGTTGCCCGCCATATGCCGACCTCCTCAATCGATGACGCGGAAAAATTCTTTGACGCGGGCGTCTTGAATTTGCTTGAAGTTGTCGGGCGTGTCGACGGCAATCAAATCGCCGTTGTAAATCATTGCGATTCGGTTTGCAATGCGGCACGCGCTCACCATGTCGTGCGTTACGACGATGCTTGTGACGTTAAGGGCGCGTTGCGTCTCAATGATGAGCTCGTCGATTTTGTTGGTCATAATGGGATCAAGTCCGCTGCTCGGCTCGTCGTAGAAAATAATTTCGGGACCGAATGCGATTGCCCGCGCCAATGAAACGCGCTTTTTCATGCCGCCGCTAAGTTCGCCGGGCATACGATTTTCCACGCCCTCCAGTCCGACTTGACGGAGCTTTTCGCGGACGATTGACTGAATTTTTTCGCGGCTGAAGTTCGTGTGCTCGACAAGCCCGAAGGCGACGTTTTCGCCGACGGTCATTGAATCGAACAACGCGCTGTATTGGAAAACCATACCCAAGCGAAGTCGCACGCGCATAATTTCCTTTTCGGTCATGCGGGAAATTTCGTCGTCGCCAATCCAAATTTCGCCGCTTGTCGGCTGAATCAAACCGATCATCAGCCGCAGGAGCGTCGACTTGCCGCTGCCGGAGCCGCCGATTATCGCGAGTGTTTCCCCGTCGCCGATTGTGAGGTTTATGTTGTTTAGCGCGACCTTCTTGCCGAAAGTCTTTGTTACGTTGATAATCTTAATCATGTCGTTACCTGTAGATGATGAACGTTAAAAACGCGTTCAAAATGAAAATTGCGATAATCGACGTTACGACAGTCCGCGTCGTGGCAATGCCGACGCCTTCCGCGCCTTCGGGACAATTCAAGCCGTAGTAGCAACCGAGCACCGCGATTACGTTGCCGAAGAAAATCGCCTTAATCATGCCGCCCGTCAAGTCGTAAATCTTCGCGAACATCGTTATCGAGTTCATGAACATATACGAACTTATGCCCGAATATTGCGTCGCGACAATCCAGCCGCCCGCCACGCCGATTATGTCGCCGAAAACCGTAAGAATCGGCACGACAATCATACAGGCGATCATTCGCGGGACAATCAGATAGTTGACGGGACTGACAGCCATAACTTTGAGCGCGTCGATTTGTTCGGTGACTTTCATTGTGCTGATTTCCGCCGTGATTGCCGCGCCGACACGTCCCGCGCAGACCACGCCGACAAGTACCGGTCCGAGCTCCCTGCCGATTGCGATTGCGATTATGCCGCCGACCGTCGATTGCGCGCCGAAGCGGATAAATTCGTGCGCCGTCTGCAACGTGAAGACAACGCCCGTAAACAACAGCGTCAGCGATACGATTGTCAGCGAGTCAACGCCCAAGTGCGACATTTGCGCGACGATGTGACGCATTCGCGGCTTATGCGTCAGCTGTTTCATTGTGTCGACGTACAGCAAAATTATCGTGCCGAATTCCTCAAAGCGGCGTATCATGAACGCGCCGATAAGTTCAAAAAATTTCGTAAGCATCGTCAGCGTCAAAACTCCTTTCGGCGCAACATTATAGCAAAATTTTTCGGCGCATGGATATGGACTGAAAAAATTTTTTCGCCGCCCGTGAAAATTTGACAGCGACAAGTCAATCATTTAAAATTCATTGAAAACTGTCGGAGGTGAATCGATGCCAAAAAAATTTTTGATAATCTGCGCGGTGATGTTGGCGATGTATTTTTTTACGAGCGTGCCCGCCGTGCAGAAAAAGTTTTTGTATCCGTTCCCTTACCGCACGACGGTCGAGAATTACTCTGCGCGTTGGAAGGTCGACAAATTTTTGGCTATTGCCGTCATGAAGGTCGAAAGCAACTTTTCGGAAGCGGCTCACTCTCAAAGCGGCGCGGTCGGCTTAATGCAAATCATGCCCGAAACTGCCGCGTGGATTGCTTACAGCCTCGGCGAAGACTCCGACGAAATTGCCGCCGACATAAAAAATTTGCGCGATCCCGATACGAACATCCGCTACGGCACGTGGTATCTTGCCGAGCTTGAGGACGAATTTCACGGCAACGACGTATTGGCTTTGGCGGCGTACAATGCGGGGCGCGGCAACGTTCGCGATTGGATGGAGCAAAATCATTGGAGCGAAAATTTTTCCGACGTCGACAAAATTCCCTACGCCGAAACCCGCGACTACGTCAAGCGCGTACTGCACTGCCGCGAAAAATATTCCGAGCTTTACAGCGCGCACGAACTCATTGCCACGCCGATTGCCCTGCACGAATTGCGATTCGCCCGACTGAAAAATTTGTCGCTGTAGGAGGTTCAGCATGAAAAAATTTTTTGGAACGTTGCTTGCCGCGCTTGTACTGTTGACGGCGACAGTCACTCACGCCGCGAAAGTTCAGCCGCTTGCCGAAATTGACGCGTACAATTTTTTTCTGAACATGGGCTACGAAGTCGATTGCAGTCATTGGGAACGCTACGAGGGCAAACAACTTTACGCCGTCATGATTCCCGAAGACCCGCTGATTATCTCCAAGGACTTCGCGAACATTGAACTGTGCGCCGAAATGCGCAAGGACGGGCGCGTCGTCGACATCACGCTGTTTTTTAAGGCGGGCAGTAGCGGCGACGAAATGTCCGTTATCGCCACGAAAGTTTTCCGCTCACTCGACGAAGCCGCCTTCGACGCGAATCAAGCCGCGATTGAACAGAGCCTTTACGAATTTTTGAGCACGCCGAAAATTTCCGACGCGACCTTGAACTTCGGCGCAAAGCAAATCGCGCTTGCCAAGGAAATTTCGCGCGACGCGATAATCATTACGATTAAACCCGCAAGTATGGACGCTTGAGCCGGCGGTTGTTGCGCCGTCCGAACGTTTCGATTCAAGTTGAGTTTGTAGAATCTACTTTCTTTGACCGAGCAAAGAAAGTAGCAAAGAAACTCGCCACTGCGCGTGGGGCGGATACTCCCGAATGTTCCGACGTTGCGCCTACCCGTAACCGCACGTGCCCGCAATATAAACATCCTGTTTATGTTGCGGGCGGAGCGCGCGTCCATGCGCGCTCCAAAATTCGCGGCGGACGTTGTGCGGCAAAAAAATTTCCGAGCCTGAAGATTTTCTTCAAGTTCGGATTTTTTTTATGCGCCGAATAATTTCCGCCGACAACAATCCGTTCAGCACGCCGACGAAAATTCCGCACGCGCCCAAAATCGGCAGGTACAGGAAAAATTTTTCGCTGCCCAGCAAAAGTGTCGCCGAGATAATTTGTCCGACGTTGTGGAAAAAGCCGCCTGCCGCACTCACGCCCGCGACTGAAAATTTTTCCGTGCGCTTGAGCAAAATCATCGCCGCCACGCTCAACAGTCCGCCGCTCATGCTGAACAAAATCGTCGTCGGCGAGCCCGCCAAAATTCCCGCCAAAAAAATTCGCGCCGACAAAATTATCAGCGCGTCGACCTCCGTCAACATGTACAGCGCGACGACCGTAACCGCGTTGGCAAGCCCGAACTTCGCGCCCGGCGGCATAAGCGGCATCGGCAACAAACTTTCGACCGCGAACAAAATCAGCGACAGCGAAATTAACAGCGCGTCCGTCGTAAGCCGCAAGTCAATCACCCGCAATCTCAATCAACATTTTGTGCGGCACGCAAGCAATCGTTTCGCCGACGCTGTCAATCGCGCCGCGCCGCACGCAAATTTTATCGGGACAATCAGCCGCGACGACCGCAACCGCTCCGTTCCGAATCGCGATAAAATTTTTCCCGCTGCGAGTCTCAAGCGGGAAAGTCTCTTCCTCCGCCAAGTCAAATTCGCGCACGATACGCCCGTCAACTTTCACGACGGCGATTTTTTTAGCGGCGTCAGACATCAGCGCAAACGGCGTCAGCGCGAAAATCATAAGCACCGCGATTAAAATCAAGTCGTTGCGCGTCACTCCGAAGCCTCCGCGACGGCACGCTTGACAGTCTCGACGAATTGCCCGTAAGAAATTGTCGCGCCCGAAATTGCGTCGACCTTGCTCAAATCCTGCGTCTCGACGAGTTGCGCGGGATAAGTCTTGATGGCTTTGACGGCGACTTGCGCCTTTTTGTAGTCGGCGGAATCTTTGCCGGTGAGCGAGCCGTAATCGTCGCCCTTGACGTTGCCGAACAGGTCGTAGCCCGTGAATTCGGCGGCGGCAATTCTTTTGTCGCGGATTGTCAGCGTCAACGCGGCGTTGCCGAGTTTTTCGTCGCGGGAACTTTCGACGGTGTAAATCCCGTCTTTGGCGGCGGACAAGTCAATTTTGTTTGACGCGGGCTTTTGAGTCGGCGCGGGCTTATCGGTGCCGCAACCTGCAATGAGCAACGTCGCCGCGCAGATTGTCGCGAAAAATTTTTTCATGGCTTAATCCTCCCGTGCTCAAGGACAATGCAACGTTGCGCCTCCCTGCCGACGTCGGGCGAATGCGTGACGGTGATAATCGTGTGCCCTTCGGCGTGGAGCTCGTGAAAAATTTTCATGACAAGATTTTGATTCGCCTCGTCAAGGTTGCCCGTCGGCTCGTCCGCCAAAATCAGCACGGGATAATTTATCAACGCCCGCGCAATGCAGACGCGTTGTTGTTCGCCGCCGCTAAGTTGTGCGGGCAAATGGTTTGCGCGATCCTCCAAGCCGACGCGCTTAAGTTCGGTCATTGCGTCGTTCAAATCGGGCAAGCCGTGATAATATTGCGCGACCATGATATTTTCGACGGCGGTCAGATACGGCACAAGGTGGAACTGCTGGAAGACCATGCCGATTTTTTCGCGGCGAATTTCGGTGAGTTTTTGCCCGTCAACGTCGCTAAGGTCAATGCCGTCCAAAATGACTTCGCCGCCCGTCGCCTTGTCCATGCAACCGATTATGTTCATCAGCGTCGTCTTGCCGGAGCCGCTCGGTCCCATAATCGCAACCCATTCGCCCTTTTCGACCGTGAAATTTATCCCGTCGAGTGCGCGGACTTTGCCGCCGTAAACCATTGAAACGTTTTTAAGTTCGAGTAATGCCAAATTATTCACCTCGCAAAACAATCGCCGGGTCAACGGCTGTGGCAATGCGCACGGGTATCAAACTTGCCGCGCCCGTCACGATAATTGACAGCACGATTGACAGAATCGCTATCGACACGGAAAAATAAATTCCGCGCCCGAAAACCTGCAAGCTGACACTTTCCGCGAACAGATATCCCAAACCGCTGCCGAAAAGTCCGCCGAATGCGCCGAGTAAACAGCCTTCGCCAAGGAATTCGCGGACAATGTTTTCGTTCGCCGCGCCGAGTGCTTTTTTGAGACCGATTTCCTTGCGCCGTTCAGTGACAACCGCCATCATCGTCGTCGTCACGCAAATCAGCGTCAACAGCAGGACAATCGCCGTCACGAGCAGGACAAGCACTTGAAGTTTGCTCAACACGTTGAATTCCGAGTTCGCGATTTGTTGGACGAGTTGCGGTTGAATGCCGTCGACGCCCGCCGAAATTTTTTGCTCCAGCGTGGCGAGACTGTCGCCCTCCGCAACGACGCTGAATTGCGCGATTGAAATTTGTTCGGGCTTGCCGACAATTTGTTGCAGGTCGCCGAGTTCGAGGAAGGCGAATTCTTCTTCCTTGCCGCCCGTCGAGACAATGCCGCTGACGACGTATTTTTTCATGGCGGTACCTTCGCCCGCGCTGATTGTGACTTCCTGCCCGATGATGTCGCGCGGCTCATACGGCGAAAAAATTTTGGCAAGCTGTGCGCCGATTAAAACTTCGCGTTCGCCGACTGCAGGATACGCGCCGTCAATCTGCCAATACGGGCTGACGCGCTCAAGTTCGGCAAAGTCCGTGCCGCCCGTCAAAATGTATTGCTTGTTGATTTCCAGCCGCTCGTAAAGGAACGGAGCCGCGCCGATAATTTCATGCCCCGACAAAATTTCGCGGACGTCGGAAATTTTTTTCGCGTCGAAGGTCGCCGACTCGTCCGCAGGAATTATCAGCAAGTTCGCGCCGTAAGCACGGAATTCCCTGCCGAGTTGTTGCGGCACTTCGCGATAGACCGTCACCATGCCCGAAATTATTGTCGCGCCGACTGCAACCGCTATCAGCGCGATTAACATTCGCATTCGCCGCCGCAACAGCGAGTAAAAAATCATCCGCAGAAAAAATTTTAGTTTCATGTGTTCACCGTCCGTGCAAGACTTCCGCAGGTTGCAACGACAAAAGCATTCGTATCGCGGGCAAACTTCCGACGAGCAATACCGCGACCATCAACACGCTGACGATTGGCAGTACCGCTTCATTGTTGACGATTGCCGAGCCGAAAACCGTCGTGCCGATTATCTGCGCGAGCCCCAAGCTCACCGCGTAACCGAGCACTCCGCCGCCGAGTCCCGCGATAAAAATTTCCGCCAGCACCAAAAGTATCACGCCCAAATTCGTCGCGCCGATTGCCTTGAGCAAGCCGAGTTCCCGACTGCGTTCCATGATGTTCGCGCTGACCAAATTCGACACGCCCAACGCCGTCGACAGCAAACTTAACGCCGTTATCAGCAACATCAGCAGTTGAGTTTTCTCAAGGATTTTGCCTTCCGATTCCGCGATTTGCCTCACGGGTCGCGCCGACGAATTCGCAATGACTTCTTCAATCTGGTAAGCTATCGCGCTGACGTAAGCCGTGCAGTACCAAATTTCGCGCTCCTGCTGACTTAGCAAATCGGGATTCGCCGCCGCCTTCCGCGCAAGGTCGTTTTCAGGCGTCGTTATCGCGCTGACCTCGATGCTGCCGATTTTGCCGGGCACGTTCAAAATTTTTTGCATCGCCGCCAACGTGACGAACACTTGATTATCCTCGTCGCCGCCGCCCGAAACAATTCCGCTGACCGTGAATTCGCCTCCGTTGCAGTTGAGCGTGTCGCCGACGTGAAGATTTTTTTCCGCCGCGAGTTTCTGCCCGATTAAAGCTTGAGCGTCGTTGGCGGGATATGCTCCGTCGACCGTCCACCACGACTTCATCTCGACAACGCCCGTCGTGAGCGTGTCACCCGTCGGAAGTGTCATTTCGTGATTGAACCACGTGCCCGCCGCAGGAATTTTCGAGCCGTCCGCAAGCGTCAACGTCCCGTCAAGTCGCGGCGCGAAGGCAACGATATTGTTCGTCCAGAAAATCGTTTTAATCTTGCCCAAGTCCGATTCGTTCAAGTATTCGTGAGCCTCCAGCCCGTAAACGTCCTTGAGCACGGCGGAATTTTTCGGCGTGACCGTGATATTCGCGCCGTAAGCTTTGAGTTCGCGATTGACTTTGTCGCCGACATCGAACATGACGTTGAGCATTGCCGCCGCCAACGATACGCCGAGCGCGACCGTCAACGCAATCAGCGCGAATCTTTGCCGCTGACGAATCAACGCGCCTTTGACCATCTGCCAAAACATTTGCATCACCTGCCGAAAATTTTACGCGCCGAATTTTTAATCCAATCGACGTGCCACGCCAAATGCAAAATCACGCCGACAGCCATAACGTAGCCGCTGTACGTGTGCGCGAGCTTGAACGGTCGCCGCATTTCCTTGCCGCCGGGTATCGCGTGAAAATCCATCAAAATTCCCGTGACGAAGCAAATCAGCGCACTCACGAATAAAACCGTGTCGAGAGTAAAATTTTTCTTCATGCCGCCACCTCACCGAAAAATCTTCGCGCTCTGTTCAAGGGCTGACTGCGGGACTTTAAGCTTGCCGTCGGCAATCGTGTACTCAATCGGAATGGGGTTACAACCGCCGCGCGTGCCGATTGTCGCCTTGTTCATTTGAACATCGCACAGCTTGCAGATAACTTGATTGTCGCGTTCGTAGTAGCCCGTCGCTCCGCAAATTTCGCACGCATCGAGCCCGACGCCGTAAGCCGAGCCGCCCTTGAGAATCACGATATAACGCACCATTTCGCCGCCAGAAGCCCGATAAACGAATCTGTGCAAATGACCGTCCTTGACGACTTCCAAATCGACATCGACCGAGCCCGCCTCCGCGACGACCGGCACTGCAGGGACAATTTCCGCCTGCTTATTGGCGACGTAACTGCCCGCGCTTGAAGTCGTCGTCATGAGCAACAGCGCGATTATCACGCCCGCGCCCCAACGCCGTTTGTGAATCGCCTGCGCCAAAATTTTTCGGTATTCGGCGGGATTGTATTCGGGACGCCGCGCAGGTTTCGGTTGCGAAAACAAAGTTATCGGCAACACGAGAATCGCCGCGAATATCACGAATATCAGCAAGCCCGAATTGTTGATTATCGGAGCCATCAAATCCATCCAGACTTCGCCCGATAACACGTTGCGAGCCATCAAGACTTGCACGAGGAAAATCACTTGCCGAATCATGCACGCCGCGAATATCACGACGAACACGAATTTCAGCCGCGCTTGATTGAGGGCGTCCGCCGCCTTAAAGACCATGAACGAACTTACGAACGCGAACAATCCGCCGCTCACGAAGCCGCCGATTTTCGTAAGGAACTCGACCGTGAAATAATCGCCCAATGCTGCCACGACCGAGCCCGTCGGTATCAGCCACAGTTCGAAGCCGTGATACAGGAAAAGCGTTGCGACGGCGGCGGCGATTGAAAATTTCAGCGGCTTGCTGAAGTCGCTTTGCGCGCTCAAAAGTTTGGACAGTATCACAGCCTCCGCAATCAGCGTTACGAATGTCGCGGCACCTTCCAAAAGTTCACGGCTGACGGCGTTGCGAGTGCCGACTCTGACCGCGACAAGGAATATCGACAGCCAAAAGCCCCACTTGAGCGCACTGCGGAATGCGCGGCGATAATCTTCGTGCGGCAGGCGGCGAATCATCACGAACAACACGCCGAGCGGCACGCCGAGCATCAAGCCTTCTTCCATTGCGGGTATGAATTGTTGCAGGAATGTTTGCAGCAAACGTTGCCACCTCCCGAAAAAAATTCTCATTGCAGTTTAAACGAATAATCCCCGCCGAAAATTCGACAGGGAAAATTTTTTGTGCGATAATGCTGTTGGCTAAAATTTTACGGGCGTCTTCGGACGCTCAATTTTTTTACCATTTGCGGGGCGTGTAGTTGAAAGTCCATTTCATGACGACGGGCTGTTTCCAGAAACGACCTTTGACGCCGGTATCGTCGTCGGTGTGCAAGGCGTAACCTTCGGGCGCGTGGAAGCGGAATTCGCAATCGTAAGTGCCCGCGCCGTGCATTTTGACGTTCGCGCCGTAATGGGGACCGTCGTCCGCGCTCATGGGCATGAAAGTTCCCGTTATCGGACCCAACGGATCGCCGCCGCGCCTGGTGAATTTGTATTCGACGCGCATATACGGAATCCACTCGCCGACGCCGAAGCCGCATTCGTTGCCCTCGGTGGCGTGAATGTCAGTCTCAATGTGGATGTCGGCTTGGTCGGGCGAAAGCATCATGCCTTGCGGCTCCATCGGCACGGGCTGGAAGTAAACCAGCGCAACTTTGAAATGATTTTCCGTGTCCTCGATTTCGTCGCCAATCGGATATTCTTGGAAGGCAAGCGCGTTGGGATTGAATGCGAACAGACTGAACGCCGCCGCTCCGACCGCCAGCAACGATTTGATTTTTTTGGGTATGAACATGTTTAACAACTCCTCGAAAAAATTTCTATGTCAACGAAGCGTAAGCTCCGTACACAGCGAAAATTATTATCAACGCACGGCTAAAAAAATTTCTACGCCGCCGCCTGACGCTACGACGCTCGATATCGGCAACGCGACCTGTCGACCGCCGCACAAGCTCAAGCGGGATTATCAGCCGCCCGACGTTTGCGCCAAAGGAACGCTCCGACGCCCAAAATTAACAGCGCGACTTGTACGCCGAATGTCTCGACCGTCGGATAAATGCCCAGCACGTCGATTGTCGGCACACCTTCAAGCGGGGTTTGTCCGAAGACGCCGCCCTCTTGCAGTTCGCGAATGCCGCCGCCCGCAAATGTTATCGCAAGCAAATACATCAACGCGCTTGTGAACAGGAAGAACGGCTTCAGCGGAATGCGCAGGACGCCCGTCTGCAACGCAAAGAACAAAATCGCCACGACGACGCAACCTGCGACGAATCCCGCCCAAATCATCTCGACATCGCTCGACGAATTGTTGAACAGGGCTTGGTAGAACAAAATTACTTCCGCGCCTTCGCGATACACCGCCAAAAATGCCGCCAACGCCAACGCTTTCGCCTTGCCGCCGGTCATCGATTTGTCGACCATGCCTTGAATGTACTGTTTCCAAATTTTGGCGTCAGCTTTGCCGCCGAGCCACGCGCTTGTTCCGATAAGCACGACGACTGCGAATAATGCCGTTGCGCCCTCAAGAATTTCGCGACCTGCGCCCGCCGTCGTCGACTCAATCATCGTCGCGAACAAATACGCCGTCGCAAAGCTTGCGATTATCGCGGCAATCATCGCGTTGTAAACCGTGTCCAGAAATTTTTCGTTGCCGCTCTTTTTGAGGTAAGCAATTATCGCGACGAGAACTAAAATTGCCTCCAGACCTTCGCGAATCAGAATCAGGAATGCGGGCAGGAATGACGCCCAGCCTCCGCCGACTCCGTGAGCATTTTGGAGCG
>JADEZP010000009.1 GCA_015206805.1 Quinella sp. 1Q7
GGGCAACGTCCTCCGCGAAGCCCGCCGCAATGTTGAGATTCTGGACGGCTTGACCCGCCGCGCCCTTAACAAGGTTGTCAATCGCGGAAAGGATTATAACACGCCGCGTGCGTTCGTCAATGTGCCAGGCAATGTCGCAGTAGTTGGAGCCGCGCACGAATTTAGTTTCGGGGTAGGCGTCGCGTCCGAGCAGTCGAATAAATTTTTCGCCGCCGTACATTTTGAGAAACACGGCGTCGACCATTTCCGCGCCGACATTTTCGTTGAGCGTGGCATAACACGTCGCCAAAATTCCGCGAGACATCGGCACAAGGTGCGGCGTGAAGTTGATGATAGTTTTTTCGCCGCCGATATCTTCGAGTGCCTGTTCAATTTCGGGCGTGTGACGGTGGTGCGCGACGTTGTAAGCCTTGAAGTTGTCGTAAAGTTCGGGGAAGTGGTTGCCGAGCTTGAGCCCTCTGCCCGCGCCCGAAACTCCCGACGCCGCGTCGACGATGATTGAGTTCGTGTCGATTAAATGATGCTTGACCAGCGGCGCGAGCGCAAGGATTGATGCCGTCGTGAAACAGCCCGCATTGCCGATAATCTTTGCCGTGCGAATGTCGTCGCGATAAATTTCCGCCAGCCCGTAAACGCGTTTGGCGTCCTTATGCTTGTGCGGCACGTTGTACCACGCCTCGTAAACGTCGGTGTCGGAAAAGCGGTAGTCCGCGCCCAAGTCAATGATTCGGACGGGCAACGCGTCGAGTTTCAAGCCGACGTCCATTGCGTGACCGTGCGGCAATGCGATAAAAATAAAATCGCTGTCCGCGCCGATTGATTCGATGTCCGCCAATGACTCAAGCACCATGTCGCAGACGCCGCGCAAGTGCGGATACAGCTCCGAAATTTTTTTGCCCGTGTGGCTCTCCGATGTGATGTGCGCGATTTTTGCTTGCGGGTGCCGAATCAAAATCGACAGCAGTTCTGCCCCCGCGTAGCCCGTCGCGCCGATTACGCTGACTTTAATCAATGTGTTAGCCTCCTCGTGAAATGTTCGTTACATGTTGAAAGTCCTGTACCATGCGGCAAGGATTGTGTCTTGATTCGCCAGCAGGTACGTTTCAATTTTGCGCAAGTCTTTAAGTCGGATACGTCCTCTGTTGTGAGCAAGTTCGACGCCGTCGCGCCGTATCCAAAATTTTGTCGCGTTGGGAGTTTGCTTACCTTTCGACACGTGGACATGCGGCGAAGTGTTCTGCTCAAGCCAAAAGTAAATTGCGTAGCCCATGAAGTCTTGCAAGACCTTAGGCATTTTGAGCACCGCCCTTTTGCGCGAATTCCCAAATCAGGAACGAATTGTTGCGCATGTACTCGCGCAGTTTGAACAGCTCGTCCTCCGAAAAGCCGAACGCTTTTTGGAAGCTGAAGTGCGGAATTCTGCCGTCGGCGAAGTCGAAGCCGTTATTGTCGTTAGGTCGCTCAAAGTGCACGCGCACGCATGGCATTGAATATTCGTCGGTCTCAAGCGCGCTGTGCGTCATAACAACGCCGTCGACGGTCGAATAATAGTACATGATAAAGCCTCCTCAAATTTTTTCAACGGTGACGATTGTGACGGGATTCAGTGCCCGCGACATATCGTAACGCCCGACGCGTTCAAGACGGGTTATCTGCACTTGAAAGGCGTCGTAACTCCAGCCGCACGCCCTGCAGTGTTCAAGCGCAGTCGCCGTCGTCTGAAGGGTTATCGCGTTGATGACGAGCCGCCCGCCGACTTTGAGCTTGCCGTAAAGCGCGTCGAGAATTTCACGGAGTTTGCCGCCGCTTCCGCCGACAATCGCCGCGTCAAGTGTCGGAAGTGTCTCCAAACCGTTCGGTGCCGCCGCGCAGATTATTTCCACGTTGCTGACGGAAAATTTTTCGACGTTGCGGCGAATCAGCTCGACTGCCTCAAGCTTGCGCTCAATGGCGAAAATTTTCCCGTGCGGAGCAAGTCTCGCCGCCTCAATCGATATGGAGCCCGTGCCCGCGCCGACATCCGCCACGACCGAATCAAGCTTGAGCCGCGCTTTTGCCAGCGTCAATATCCGAATTTCCTGCTTGGTCATGGGAACATCGCCGCGCAGAAATTTTTCGTCGTCAATCATCATATCACCTCATGGAACCGTTAATCTTGTCGGCAATCAGCTGTGCCCGCGCCTTAAGAAACTGCTTGAAGTTGCTCGGCTTCCAAAGTCCCTCGTCGTCGGGAATCAAATGGAAATTCAAATACTGCCGGCGGTCGGCTTGAACGTTGAGCCAATCTTTCAAGCGTTTGTCGCCCTTAACGGAGTTGTCGTCGCGATTGAGCAACTCCAAATTCGCAACGCTGTCGATCATTTCCTCGGTAATGTTCTTTTGCCCGCGCCCGATAAGCTCCAGCAGACGAACTCGCGGCTGAATGTGGTCAATCGAATTGCGCTTCGGAGGCTCGCCGCCATAAATCAAATAGAACAGATAATCGCGGTTACGGTTGAATTCGTCAAGATTGTCCGCCTTCACTTCGGAGTAGAACGAATGCAAATTGCGCTTGCACACGTCAAACAGCTCGTCGACGGGGAAGGCTTGAGCGCGATAATGCTTGAAGGTATCGTGCAAAAGTTTCATGCCGCGTTCGGAAGGAATCCAGCCGCAGCCGCGCCGAAAGATGCCGTTCAACATTGACAGCCGCAACCAACGTTTGAAGTCGCCGAAATTTTCGCGGGGACGTTCGGAGTAAAACGTGTGATACGCCAAAATGTACAGCGGTATCGGTGAGCGGTTTCTGTTCATTGCAAACCAGTTGTAGTCTTTTGAGCCGCGCAGGAAGTCGCGCAACGTGCCGAGCGTCGAACGAATTTTATCGGCATTGTTCAGCGCGAACGCCGCAAATTTATCGCCGTCGTCGTCCAAGTCGGTGACTTCGCTCAAAGGTTTGTCCTGCAACGTCATAATCAGCTTGATAAGTTCGTCTTGATTGACGCGCAAGTCGCCGTTTTCGCTGACCATTTTGTCGAGGAAATTTTCCATGCGGCTGTCGAAGCCCTTCAAGCGCGAAGCAACCAAATCCAGCGTGTTGAGCGGCGTGCCTTCGCTGTTGAGGCGTCGGAAAAGCTCCACCATGCGCTGACGATTTTCAATCGGAGTGCGCCCGTAATCAACGACAATTTCCGAAATGCCGACGCTCTTCACGTCGAAAATATTTCTGTAAAACTGCTTGACGTTCGCGATTATGTGTTTGCATTTGTGCGGCTCATCGACGGCAAAGTCGCGAATAATTTCGTCGGCAATACGGTCGCTGTTGCCGCCCGCCATCGAAAGTTTATCGTACAGGTCGCACACGGGATACCACAGACATTCCGCCACGGTCTCAATTTCGTTGGCGGAAATTTCGCGCTCACTGCGGTCAAGATTTTTTACGGAAGATTTGCCGCGCGTCGGCGAGGCGAACTTAAAATCGTAATCGCCCCTTTGAAAGTCGCTGTACAGGTCGAAGTAAAGCCGCTTGCCTCCGTAAGAGCCGCATAAACCGATGTAAAACGTTTTCAGGCGTTGTTGCCCGTCAATGACAAAAAATTGTTCGTCGTCCAGAAGTTTTTCCTGCGTCGACAAATCGGCATTGCGCGGCTCACCGTCGATTGAAAATTCGCGGGAAGCAAACAGCGGTTTTTTACGCGCCCGCTCCTTGAGGACAATCACCGCGCCGAAAGAATATTCCTTGAGCAGCGTGTCAAAAAGTTTCGCCATTGAATCTTCTTTCCAAACGAGCCGCCGCTGAATGACGGGCAGGACGAATTTTTTACTGCCGATTTTCGTGACGACATCGTCAACGGTTTTCGGTTCCCAACTTGCCATGATAAAGCCTCCTAAATTTTTATGACAATGCCGCGCCGATAAAGCAACTCCGCCAACGGCAACCATAACAGGCACCACGTCGCGCAGAAAAGCGTCGCGCCGAATTTCACGGAATGCAGTCCCGCCGTCGTGTGATTATACAGCCACATGTAAAATCCGAGCCCGTCCGTCGGCGACGGCAAGTAGCTCACGACGATTAACGTCAGACAGTTCGCCGTGAAGAAAAACAGCGGATTCATGCCCAGAGCCTTGAGCGGTCGGAAAAATTTTTCGGCTGAAGGTGCGGCGTCGAACAACATCATCAACAGCGCAAGGGCAACGGAGTCGCCGCCCGCGTTTAGCAGCGTGAATGACGACGTCCACAATTTTTTTGAGACGATGTCCAGCGAGCTCCACAGTCCGCCGACGATTAACAGCGCAATTCCCGCCGCGCCGAGCAAAAAAATTTTGTCGCGAATCGTCGCCGTATCAATCAGAACGCGTCCCGCCAGGAAGCCGAATAAAACCGACGCCGTGCCCGCGATTGAGCCGTAAAGCCCTTCGGGGTCATGCGTCGGCGTGTAAATGTGATTCGCGCCGGGGAAAATGTAATCGACTGCGCGGCTGATATTGTGCGCCTCGTCGAAGGGATTTTCGGGCGCGTAAACGTAAAAGCCCGCCGTCGACACAATCAGCAACATGAACGCCGTCGCCAAAATTCCGACGTCACTGCGAATTGCCCTCGCCAAAAAAATTCCCGCCGCGTATGTGACGGCAAGGCGTTGGATTATTCCGAACAGCCGACCGTGAACGATCATTACGTCGAAGAAATTTTCCGCCGTGAAGCCGTGCACGAACAGTAACGCGAAAATATTCCACGTGAACGTTATGAACAATCCGACGGCGAACATAATTGCCGCGCGCTTTAAGATTCGGCTCGTCGACGGTTCGCGGCGTGACATGGAAATTGCCGCGCCCGCGCCCATTGCGAACGAAAAAATCGGCAACGCGACATCGGGCACCGTCAGTCCCGCCCACGGCGCGTGCTCAAGTATCGCGTAAATTGTATCGGGCGGCGCGTCAAGGAAAAGCATTATCGCTATCGCCACGCCCCGCAAAACGTCAAGCGCGTAAAATCTTTGTTTGCCAATCGCCATAAAGTCAGCCTCCGTGAAAATTTTTAACGCGGCGAATTTTATCACGGCACGCAAAAAAAATCTGCCCTCCGACAATCGGGGAGCGGATTAAATTTTTTGTGAGCATCGGGACACGGCGACGCAATCGCCACGCCCTGCAAAACGTCCGGCGCGTAAAATCTTTGTTTGCCCGTCGCCATTGATTCAGCCTCCGTGAAAGTTATTGAGTTGCGGTCATCGTAACATTGCGGGGAACACAATCAGGATGCAACGTCACGTTGCAATTTTTTATGCGGCGAATTTTATCACGGCGCGCAAAAAAAATCTGCCCTTCAACCGACGATTGATGAGCAGATAAATTTTTGTCGCGGGAAATTTTTCAGATAAATTTCCACCGTTCCAAAATTGACAAAAAAAATTTAGAATGGCGACAATCGTACTCAAAAATTTTTCCCACGATTGGAGATGAGGAAATGTTCAAACGAACTGTCGCCGCCATAATCATTTTGGCGGCAATGCTTTGTACGGCGGTCAAGGTCGACGCCGCCGACACCCCGCGTCACACCAAGGACGACACGTGGCTGATTTACATGTACATTTGCGGCGCGGATTTGGAAGAAGTCGGTCATGCTGCCACAGGCGACATCGCCGAAATGCAACACGTTAACCTTCCGCCGAACGTCAAAGTTCTGATTGCCGCAGGCGGTGCGAAGGTCTGGCATCACCCGACGATTGCTGCGGGTGGCGAGGGGATTTATCTTTACGGCACGAACGGTTTGACGAAGCAAGTCGATTGGCATGCGAATATGGGCGACCCGTCAACGTTGGCGCAATTCCTTCAATACGGTGAGGAAAATTTTGCCGCCGACCACAAAGTCATAATCTTTTGGGATCACGGCGGACTAAGCGGTTTATGTTTTGACGGTGCTTTTGAAGACGGTCAACGTTATTACATGAGTTACGACGGTTTGAAAAACGCCTTCACCGCCGTCTACGGTAACGCGCCCGAAAATCCGCCCTTCGAGCTGATCGGGTTTGACTTGTGCGTCAGTGCCTCCTATGAATTGGCAGACAGCATCGCCAATTTTTCCCGCTACATGATAGGTTCGGAACCTTCCACGCCGGCTTTCGGTTGGGACTATACTTATTGGCTGAACGCTTTGTCTAAAGATGCTTCTGTCAACGGTGCACAATTGGGCAAAATTATCAGTGACGGCAACATGAAGTATTACAAATCGCAAAATGTGCCCAGAGCAAAAATCAACACCTATTCCGTCATCGACCTGACCAAAATGCCCGAACTGCGCGAGGCTTACGAAGCTTATTTCGACGAAGCCGCCGCCCGTTCCAAAGAATATATGGGTTTCAGTGGAGCTTTTGCCCGCGCCGCCTACGCTCCGAACGTCGACAAGTATTCCAACTGGTACGTCGATTTGGGAGTTCTTGCCAAAAATACCAAATCGATTATGCCCGACGCCTCCGAAAAATTGCTCAAGACCATTGACCAAACTGTCGTCTACCAAAGACAAGGCAGATATCTCAAGAGCAAGGGTATTTCGACGTATTATCCTTACGTTTCGCCGCAAAGATCCACAATTTCCACAGAGGACAACGACTTTGCAGACCGTTTTATGTCAGAAGATTCCAGTTACGCCGCGCAGAAAGAACTTTACAATACTTTGCTCGGTCTTAATACCTTGCAGGACGGTGCCATTCCCGTTGAGCTGAATTCCAACGGACATCTTGTCGCCAAACTTGAGCCCGAACAAATGGGAAATATTTCGATGACACGTTGCATTATTTTCCCCGTGACGAAAAGCAAAAGCACATTCGGTCACGATATTGTTTTAGGCGGGGCAGTTTTAATTTCCGTCGACGATTTGAAAGTCGATTGGAAAAAAGGTATCGTCACGGAAAAATTCCGCGCGACAGAGCCCGTGTTTGACGGTCACCGAATCGTCACGATCGCCACTGTAAGCGGTCGCGGACACAATTTCTACGAAGTCCCGATCATTCACAACGATAAAGTGCGCGTTCTGCAAGTTCGTTACGATACATCCGCCAAGAAATACGAAATCGTCGGCTTCGGCTCCGAAGTGGAAAACGGCATGGTGACCCAAATGGAAAATCAACAACTTCGACCGGGCGACATTATAACGCCGATACACATGATTATTACCGCCGAAGAAAGCGTTGACCCGGACGACAAAACCATTATCGCTCAATCCGTCGACCCCGAAACCGGTAAAATAATTTGTCTTAAGTTGGTCTCTTCCGAGCCTTTTGTTTACACGCATAATTCCGCCATTACCGACAGAAAAATTGCGCGGGGCAATTATTTTTACGGTTTCAGTTTCAGAGCACCCAACGGGCAATCTGCAGTGTCGCGCGCAGGGTATCTCCGCGTTAAATACGGCAAGGTTACTCGCTCCACCCAATATGATGATTCGGACGAAGATGACCTAGAATAAAATTTTGACAACAAACTTTTCCGAATAAAGCAACCCAATCAAAAAGCCCGTCACTCGCAATGAGCGGCGGGCTGATTTTTTTGTGCGTGAACGTTTTATGCGCGTTCGATGTAGTTGCCTGTGCGGGTGTCGATTCGCAGAACGTCGCCTTCGTTGATGAACAGCGGCACGCGCACGACGTAACCGGTTTCAAGCGTGGCATTCTTAGTTGCGCCGGTTGCAGTGTTGCCTTTGACGGCGGGTTCGCATTCCGTGACCTTGAGTTCGACGCTGTTGGGCAAGTTGATGCCGATAATGCGCCCTTTGAACGTCTGCAGGTTGACTTCCATGTTTTCCATAAGATAGTTGAGCGCGGTGCCGAGCTGCTCTTTGTTGAGCTCAATCTGTTCGTAAGTCTCAACGTCCATGAAAGTATATTGCCCGTCGGATTCGTAAAGGTACTGCATGCGGCTGGTATCGAGGCGTGCGGGCGGCATCTTTTCGTTGGGGTTGAAGGTGCGTTCGACGACCGCGCCCGTCTCAACGTTTTTAATTTTGGTGCGCACGAACGCCGCGCCTTTGCCGGGCTTGACGTGTTGGAATTCGACGACCTGCCACGCCGAGCCGTCAATCTCAATCGTCAATCCCGTGCGAAAATCTGTACTTGAAATCATTGGTATCAACCTCCCAAAATTTTATAGCTCAATTAAATTTTTCGGCGACTGCGTGAGCGGTTGAGCTTCGCCGCCCGTGACCAAAACCGTGTCTTCGATTCGCACGCCGCAGAAATTTTCAATGTAAATGCCGGGCTCGTCGGTGACAATCATATTCGGCAGGAGATGTTCGCATTTGCTTAACTTGCTCAAGCGCGGCTCTTCGTGAATTTCCAAGCCGACGCCGTGACCGAGTCCGTGCACGAAAAATTTTCCGTAGCCAGCCGTCGTCAATCGGTCGCGAACTGCCGCGTCGCAATCAACGCCGCTTTTGCCCGCCGTGATAATTTCCAGCCCGTAAGCTTGCGCGTCAAGCACCGCGTTGTAAATTTTGCGCTGTTCAGCCGACGCCTTGCCGACGCAAATTGTGCGCGTGATGTCGGAACAATAGCCGCCCCACGTCGCGCCGAAATCCATCGTCACAAGTTCGCCCGCCGAAATTTTTTTGTCGGACGCCGAGCCGTGCGGGAGACTGCCGCGTTCGCCCGAAGCAACAATCGTCGTGAACGCCGCGCCCTCCGAGCCGAATCTACGCATAAGATATTCGAGCTCCGCCGCAACGTCAAGTTCGCGCATGTTCGGGCGAATGAACTCCAGAATTTTTTCAAAGGCGTCGTCGGCAATTCGGCACGCCCTGCGAATTTGAGCGACTTCCGCCGCGTCCTTGACCTGCCGCAACGTGTCGAGCTCCACGGGCTTGAATTCGACGCCCGCAAGTTCTTTGGCAAGGTAATTGTGTTGCGCGACCGTCATGAAAAGACCTTCGACGCCGACTTTGCGACAGCCCGCCGATTTTATTTCGTCGACGAGTTTTTTGTAAAGCCCTTCGGTCTGTTCGACGAGCGCGAAATTTTTTACCTCACGCCGCGCTTGCTCAATGTAGCGACCGTCAGTGACGAGCCGCCGAAAATTCCGCCCGATTAAAAGCGCGGTGCTGTCGCCGTGAAAGCCGCTGATATACGTGACGTTTGCGGGCTTCGTCACAAGCAGCGCGTCGACCTCCTCGGCGTGAAGTTTGTCGTAAAGATTCGCAAGCCGCCCGCTGAAGTTGAAATCCGCGCCGCTCATTTGGTGTCCTTTTGAATGCGGCGAATCGCAATGTCCAGCGCGGCAATGTAGCTGTCGACTCCGAAGCCGCAAATTTGACCCATGACGACGGGCGCGATAACCGACGTGCGGCGGAATTCTTCGCGGCGGTGAATGTTCGACAGGTGCACCTCAATGACGGGCACGGGCACTGCGGCAATCGCGTCGCGCAGGGCAATGCTGTAGTGCGTGAATGCGCCCGCGTTGAGCAAAATAAAATCGTATCGACCGCGCGCATTTTGAATCGCGTCGACGAGTGCGCCTTCGTGATTCGACTGCACAAAGTCAATCGTATCGACGCCGGCTTTTTGCGCCCGCTCACGCAAAAGTTCGTTTATGTCGTTGAGCGTCGTGCGTCCGTAAATTTCGGGCTCACGGGTGCCGAGCAAATTCAAATTCGGTCCGTTGAGCACCAAGATTCGCTTGACGTTGACGCCGTCAGTGTTTAATTGCAAAGTTAATCTCCCCTTCCGCGACGCGCCGTCAATATCGAATGGCAAATTTATCCTCGCCCGCGACGACGGGCAACGTGGAAGATTCAAACGCCGTGACCTTAATCCAATCGTTGCCGCGCTTGATTTTGGCGATAAGGCGTTCGACAATCTGCGGCTCGCCTTGAAGTTCCATCGTGACGGAGCCGTCGCTCATGTTTTTGACCCAGCCGGTAATTCCCAAAGCTTTCGCGCTGCTTTGCACGAAAAATCGGAAGCCGACGCCTTGAACACGACCTTCGGCACGACCCGCCACGCGCACGGCGTTATCGGGATTGACGGGCGCGACGGATTCGGCATCTTCGCCGCCGCCGAAAATTTTTCCCCATAAGCTCATAATCTCAACTCCTATCGGGCAAGTAAAACGCACTCGCCGTAAAATTCATGCCACGGCTCCAAACCCAACGCTGTCATATGCGGCTGAAAATCCGCGTCGACGGCAAAAGGCTCATCTTCGGGCGACACGTGATAATGACGCAGGGCGAACTCGTAATCGGGATTCAACGCCTTGACGAATTCCATCAGCGTCCAAAAGTCGTCCCACTTGTGATACGCGCTCAACGCAAGTATCGGCTTGAAGCGGGTGATTGTCGTCGTCGCGCCGCGCAGGACGTCGAGTTCGGCACCTTCCACGTCAAGCTTGATAAAGTCGACGCGCGGCAAATTTTTTTCGCGGACGTAGCTGTCGAGCGTGACAATCTGCGCGGATTCGGAGCCGTCGTCGGCAACGCGTGTTGAGCCGCCGTTAATCGGACAATAGCTTGCCGTGTGATTGTAAGCACCGAGCCCGAAATTTTCCACGACGAAATTATTTTCGCGGGCGACCTTCGCGGCGTATGGATAAAGATTTTTGTCGAGCTCAAAGCCGTAAACTTTGAAGCCGCGTTCGGTAAAGCGCAATCCCGTGCCGCCGTCGAAAGCCCCGCCGTCAATGACAATCGCGCCGCGTTCGGGAATAAAGCCCGGCGTCAAGTAATGCGGACCTTTGGCGTGGTGAAGTTTGTCGGGACGATTCGCGACGTTGCCGAGCCAATAGCCGCGAAAAGTTTTGCGGGAGTCTTCGTCAATCAACGCGTCGTAAAAATTTTTCAGCGCGGGCAAATTGCTCATGAACGTATCGTAAATTTCGGCGGTATTTTCGTTTTCGGGATAAAGCACCGTGCTTGCCGGGAAATTCTTCGCGGCAAAACGTGCGTCGAGCGGCGTGAGCGTGAAAATATATTCGGGGCGCAGACGGCGTTCAATGGCGGCGTCGACGGTGACGATCTCAAAATTTTTCGGCGCGTCGGGAACGGCTTCGGGCAACGTGATAAATTGCGTTATGTTGAATGTCGAGCCCTGCGCCACTTCAAGCGCACGTTCCACGTTGATGACGGCAAGCAGTGCGACGGGAATTTGTTGCGCAAGAATTTTTTTTAATACGGTGTCGTAAAGTTCGACGTGCATATCGCGGACAAGTTCAATGAATTTTTCCACAGTCAAAGTGCCTCCCTCATTAGCGACCAAATTTCGACGGGCTTGGTTACGGGAATTGTGACGAGTTGTTGAGCGTGCGGCGCGGCTGAAATTTCCAAACCGTTAGCGTCGCGCATGAAGTCAATCGTCTGCGTGAAGGTGTCGCCGTGCGGCTGAAGAAATTCCACGCGCCCGCCGCGTTCAAATTTGCCGCGCTGTTCAATCGTCGCGGTCATTGTCTCGCCGTCAAAGTTGCGGACGATGCCCAAAAAATTAGCCGAGCGTTTCGGCTTGGACGTGTCGTAAATTTCAGTCGGCAAACCGTCGCCCGCGAAAAAGCCCGTCGTGTACGGACGGTGAGCAACCTTGTCGAGTTCGGCAAGCCAATCGTCGCGCATGGAAAAATTTTCGGGGTCGGCAAAGTACGCGTCAATCGCCGCCCGATAAACTTTGACGACGCCCGCAACGTAATTGACGCTTTTCATGCGACCTTCGATCTTTAGCGACGCGACTCCGCTTTGAATCACGTCGGCAAGCTTCGGCAGTAAGCAAAGGTCTTTGGAGTTCATGACGTAAGCACCGCGCGTATCTTCGCCGACGGGAAAAAATTCGCCTTCGCGCGTCTCCTCGACCAGCCGATATTTCCAGCGGCAAGAGTGCGTGCAAGCACCTTGATTGGCGTCGCGACCCGTCAAAAATTTCGACAGCCAACATCTGCCCGAATACGAAATGCACATTGCGCCGTGCACGAAAATTTCAAGCTCCGCCGCGCAGTGAGCTTTGATGTCGGAAATTTCTGCGCGGGTGAGTTCGCGGGCAAGGACGATACGTTTCGCGCCGAGTTCGTGAAAAAATTTCGCCGCCCGCCAATTCGTGACGTTCGCTTGCGTGCTTATGTGAATGTCGAGCGCGGTGAGCTCCTTTGCAAGCGCAAGAACGCCCGCGTCCGAAATTAAAACCGCGTCGACGCCCGCGCCCTCCAGAAACGTCAGATAATCGGCAAGCGCGTCGATGTCGGCATTGTGCGCGAAGATGTTCACAGCCGCGTAAATTTTTTTGCCGAGCGCGTGAGTGAAGTCGACGGCTTGAAAAATTTCGTCGCGTGTGAAGTTGTCTCCGAATGCACGCAAACTGAAGTCCTTGCCGCCGAAATAAACGGCGTCCGCCCCGTAAATCAGCGCGGCTTGCAGTTTCTCGAAATTTCCTGCGGGCGCGAGCAGTTCGGGCTTTGGACAATTAGGAATTAGGAATGAGGAATTAGGAATTAATTCGGCGTCATCATTCCCGATTGAATCAGCGATATTGATTGACAAGATTCAAATGCTCCTCGTAGGTGTTGGCGTAGTGATTGTGTCCGCGGCGGTCGGCGACGAAATACAGATAATCGGTCTCCGCAGGGTGCAGGACGGCTTCAATCGCCGCCATACCGGGATTTGCAATCGGTCCCGGCGGCAAGCCCGTGTGCTGATAGGTGTTGTACGGCGAATCGATTTGTGTGTCCTCGATTGAAACATCTTCCTTGGGCGTGTCCATAAGATATTGCAACGTCGCGTCGGTTTGCAGCGGCATGTTGAGCTTGAGCCGCTTTAAAAGCACCTGCGCGACAATCGGACGGTCTTCGGGGAAACGGACTTCTCGCTCGACAAGCGACGCCAACGTTATCAAGTCGTAAATCGACAAGCCCATAGCCTCCGCCTGCTTGCGCATCGACATCGTCAGCTTTTTGTTGAGCGTGCCCGCCATAAGGTCAAGAATTTCGGCGACTTCCATATCGCTTTCGACGGCGTATGTGTCGGGGAACAAAAACCCTTCCGCCGCGTAGAAAACGTTTTCGCGCTTTTTCATGTATTCGTAGGGCGCAAAGTCAGTCGCCGCCTTGAGAAACTCCGCTTTGTCGGCAAGGTCGAGATTTTGCAGACGTTCGGCAATTTCCTTGACGCCGAAGCCTTCGGGAATGGTGAACTGAATCAAACGCTTTTCGCCCGTCAAAAGTTTTGCAAAGACTTCGTCGTCGTCCATGTCGGCTGTGAAGCTGTAGGAGCCGGGGCGCAGTTTGTCGTCGTAGCCGCGCAGTCGCGCAAGTATGCGGAACTTGAGCTTGCTTTTGATGACGCCGCGTTCGGCAAGTTTGTCGGCGATTTCGGCGGTGGAAGAGCCTTCGCGGATTTCGACTTGAATGGAGCGTTCCACGTTCGATTCGGAATTTGCGGGAGTCTCGACGGGCGCGGGCTGTTGAACATTCACGGCGGACGGGTCGACCAATGTCATTGCCAAGCCCAATCCGACGACGCACAAAAGTACGACGCCTGCCACGCCGAAAACGTATCGCCGCGAAATTTCCATGTCGGCGAAAAACGCGCTCAACTTGCCGCGCAGAGTTCTGGGTTTGCCGGCACTGCGCGACGGAATTTCCAAGCGTTTGGTGTCGGCGTCGGAGTCGGGCTTATTCATCGTCCTCGTCCAAAAGTTTTTCGTAAGCCGCCTGAACTTTATCGAATTCCTCGTCGGTCGGCTCGACGTATTCTTCTTGCCCGTCGGCACCCGTCACGATTTTGGCAATGATAACGTCGTCGTCATCGCAACCGCAATCGCAATCGCAATCGCAATCCGCGCCGTGATCGTGTTCGTCCTTAACTGCGACAAGCAGGGCGAAATTCACGCCGTCGACGGGAATAATCATTTCCTCGACGTAGTAAAAAACGTTGCCCTCTTCGTCGGTCATTTCGACCAGAAAATCGTCGTCCATGAGTTCTTCGCGTTTATCAGTCAACATAAAAAATTCCTCATTCCAAAAAATTTAATTGGCATCAAGCCAACCCTGCAGAATGTAAACCGCCGCCATCTTGTCAATGACGCGTTTACGCTTGCGACGAGAGACATCCGCCGCGATTAAAGCCTTTGACGCCGCAACTGTGCTCAATCGTTCGTCCCAAAAAATTTGCTTGACGTCGGGAAGTGCCGCGCCGATTTTTGCCGCGAACTTGCGAACGAGTTCACAGCGCGAACCTTCGGTGCCGTCCATGTTTTTGGGCAAGCCGATAACAAACGTCGTCGCCTCGAATTGCGCGACAAGCTCACCGAGCCGCTTAAGGTCGTCTTTGGCGGATGTGCGGCGGATTGTCTCGACGCCCTGCGCCGTAAGTCCGAGCAAGTCACTGACTGCCACGCCGATTGTCGCGTCGCCGATATCAAGGGCAAGTGCTCTCACCGCTTACCCTCCAGCCGCTCAAGATACGTGCGCACGAGTTCTTCAAGCAATTCGTCGCGCTCGACCTTGCGAATTTTGCTGCGCGCCTCCAAGTGGCTCGTCACGTAAGCGGGATCGCCGCTCAAAAGATAGCCGACCAGTTGATGCACGGGATTGTAGCCTTTTTCGGTCATCGCGCGGTAGGCGTTCTTGATGACTTTTTCCGCGCGATTTTCCTCCACGCCGAAGCGGAACATCCTTGTTTCGTCGCTGACGGTGCGTGTTTCGTCGCCGCTCATGGTATCACTCCTTTGCAAAGTTTTTCGGGCATTGTACACCAATTAAGGGCTTAGGCGCAAGAAATTTTCCCGAACACTCCGTCCGCGTGAAGACGTTCGATTTTGACGCGCACGACTTCGCCAAGTTTGATTCCGACGTCGGGAACGTAGACGCGAACATAATTTTTCGTCAGTCCGTCGACAATGCCGTCCGTCGAAGTCTCCGCAATAATTTCCACCGTTCGACCGATTAGGCGCGACGAAAAATTTTCCGACTTTGCACGCGACAACTCGACCGCCGAAACTGCGCGGGACTTTTTGACTTGCGGGGCGATTTGATTCGGCAACGTCGCCGCCAACGTTCCATGCCGCGCAGAAAACGGGAACACGTGTATTTTGCTGAACGGCTGCTCGCGGATAAAATTCAACGTCTCGGCAAAAAGTTCGTCCGTTTCGCCGGGGAAGCCGACGATTAAATCCGTGCCGATTGAAATTTCGGGAACCTCCGCGATTAGCCGCGCAGTCAGCTCCGAAAAATTTTTCGTCGTGTACGGACGGCGCATTGCCCGCAAAATTTCGTCGCTACCCGATTGCAACGGCAAGTGCACGTGGTTGCAAAGGCGGCTGTCGCGCTTGAGCAGGTCAATCAGTTCGTCGGTCAGCTCTGCGGATTCGATTGAGCCCAGTCGCAGGCGTAAAGGGTCGGCGGCGTCCAAAACGGTTTGCACCGCGTCGACAAGGCTCACGCCGCGCAAGTCCCTGCCGTATGCGCCGATGTGTATGCCCGTCAAAACAATTTCCTTGTAGCCCGCCGACTTGAGCTCGACACATTCCGCGCGAATACTTTCAAGACTGCGGCTCCTCACGCGTCCGCGAACGTTCGGAATAATGCAGTAGGCGCAACGATTGTCGCAACCGTCCTCAATCTTCAGGAAAGCTCGCGTGCGGTGTGGAGTGTGCGGCAATTCCTCGAAGTCGCGAATATCATCAACGTTGCCGACGCGAAAAATTTTCTCGCCGCGCTTCGCAAATGCCGCCTCGACAAGCTCGACAATGCGCGTGCGATCTTTCGTGCCGATAATCACGTCGACGCCGTCAATCGCGCTGACGACCTGCGGCTCACTTTGCGCATAGCAGCCGACGACGACCAATATGCAGTTTCTATTGACGTTTGCCGCGCGACGAATCATCTGCCGCGACTTTTGTGAACTGACAGCCGTAACGGTGCAGGTGTTGACGACGACGACATCAGCCGCAGAAATTTCCTCCGCCGCAGTGTAGCCCGCCGCCTCGAAAAGTTTGCGCATTGCCTCCGACTCGTACTGATTGACTTTGCAACCGAGCGTCACGAAAAAAATTTTCAAGCCGCCTCACTCCGTAAACTCGTAATAATTTTTGTTGGCATCCGTTGCGCGACGACATCAGCCGCAGAAATTTCCTCCGCCGCAGTGTAGCCCGCCGCCTCGAAAAGTTTGCGCATTGCCTCCGATTCGTACTGATTGACTTTGCAGCCGAGCGTCACGAAAAAAATTTTCAACGTCACGCCCCCATGAACTCATAGTTAATCATTGCAAGGACGCTGATTGCGGCAGTGTCGGTCTTGAGAATTCGTTTGCCCAAACTGACGCTGACTCCGCCCGCCGCTTTAATCGCGTGAACTTCGCGATCGCTGAAGCCGCCTTCGGGACCGATAAGCACGATAAAATTTTTGTCGCCGCCGGAATTTTTGTAGGCGCGCAAAACTTCGCGGACGGTCGTCGTCTGTTCGCCCTCCCAGCAGAATAAAAACAGCGTCCCGTCATCAAGCGGCGAAATTTCGTTGAGCCACACGTCAAGCCCGCGAATGTCTCCGAACGTCGGAATGGTGTTTCGTGCGCATTGTTCGGCGGATTCTTTAGCGATACGGCTCCAGCGTTCAAGCTTGGACTGCCCGCGCGAATTATTCGGGCGTGCGATTGTTCGTTCGGAAATCAGCGGCTCAATCCTGTCGACGCCCAGTTCGGTCGCCTTCTCGATGATGTTGTCGAAACGATTTTGTTTGGGCAGGCAGTCGGCAAGGACGATGCTTTGTTCGACGGCGGTTTTCTGAATTTCGCTGATACGCCGCGCAGAAATCATTTCCCTGTTGAAGTCGACGAGCTCCAAAAGTGCGCAGTTGCCCGCGCCGTCAACGGCAGTGATTTTGTCGCCGCGTTTGAAGCGTAACGAGCGCGCCATGTGATTGGCGTCGCCGCCGCGTATCGTGACTTCCGTGCCCGTAACGTCCTCGACAAAAACTCTCTTCATAATCTCACCTCTGTTATGAGCTTTTAGCTTTTAGCAAATGTCCTGACCCCTGACCCCTGACCCCTGAAACCTTTTCGATTGTATATCACGGCAAAGGTTTTCGCAATTCCGAACGGTCGCCGTCGCGGACGCGTTCTTGCCAAAACTTAACTGGTAAGCGTGCGGAATTTCTGCTATCATGTAGAAAAATTTTTTTGGGAGGAAGATTGTCATGAGCTTGAAGAAAAAAATTATCGCGGCGTCGACGACTGCGGCTTTAGGTTTGTCGCTGACGTTCGGCGTGCCCGCGCAGGTTGCCGAAGCCGGCGGTTTGGAGACTGCCGTAAAAATCGGCGCAATCTTCGCGCAAGGTGCCTCGCTCAAAAGTCAGGCGCGCCAAGTCGTCAGACATCTCAACGAGACCGATGAAGGTCGCCAAGAACTTTACCAAAACCTTCGCGAAAAAAAAGGCGTCGATACCAGCTCCGAATACAACGCGAAACTCGAAAAGCTGATGACGAATTTGACGCGCGGCGTCGCGGCGGTTGATCCGACGATTAACGACAAGCCGTATCTGTATTTTGTTGCCGATGACGATACGCTCAATGCCGCCTGCGGTATGGGTCACGTCATGATGGTCAATCGCGGGGCGTTCAAGGCGTTGCCCAACGAAGACGAACTTGCGGCGGTTGTCGGGCACGAAATGGGGCACGGTCAAAAAAATCACGTCGCCAAATCCGTCGACAAGACTGTCGATTCGCAGATAACGGCGGGCGTGATAACTGCCGCGCTCGGCGGCGACGCGATAACTTCGCTGATAACGAACATTGCCGTCGGACATACCAGCGCAC
This sequence comes from Quinella sp. 1Q7, assembly GCA_015206805.1. Classification (GTDB taxonomy): domain Bacteria; phylum Bacillota; class Negativicutes; order Selenomonadales; family Selenomonadaceae; genus Quinella. The sequence continues at coordinate 17,747 of JADEZP010000009.1, forward strand.
ATAAAGACAAAAAATTTGAGACCGAAGCCGACCTTTTGAGCATCGATTATCTCGTCAACACGCCGTACAATATCGGCGCGACGGCGGCGGTCATGCAACGGTTTGTCGAAATGTCAATCGGCAAGAAGCGTTCAACAATCGAAGCGATGTTCAATCCCTCCGACCACCCCGACAGCGAAAAACGCCGCGACGCTTGCGCAAAGAAGCTCACCGAATACAGCGGCAACCACGTCACGGCTAAAGACGGCGTCGTCAGCGTGAACAAGAAAGCTTTCGCGACCGTCGCTGCGGCGGGCAATATGTCGGGCGCGGAACGTTCGTATTTTGTTATGGGCAACTTGGCGCGCGCCTATCACGACGGGCAAAACAAATACGAAGCCACTGTTCAGAATGGCACCGTAATGCTCGGCTCGCAGGCGATTATCACGCCCGTTGACGGCGACGAAGACGCTTACACCCTTGCCGAACGCCTGAACGCCATCAAATAATTCGGTGTTGTTGCGCCGTCCGAACGTTTATAACCTACTTTCTTTCGGCGGCGAAAGAAAGTAGGCAAAGAAAGCCGCGCCGCCTACGAAAACGTCACGTTTTCTAACGGCGGCGACCACGGCCGCACATCCATGTGCGGCCTCAAGCAATATCGCTGATTTCAGCAAAAAAATTCCCGTCACTCCAATGAGCGGCGGGATTTTTCACGTTATGAACGGCGCGATGATACTCACAAGCAGTGAACCGATGCTGAAGCCCGAATCGACGTTTTCGCGGGCAACAAGCGGTACACGCGCGACGGGCTTGCCGTCGTAGCGCAGGACTGCCTCGCCAAGAACTTGACCTTCGGTAATTTCGGCGTCGACCACTCGCGGCAATTCATACGTCACGCGCAAAAGTTTGGCGTCCTCGCCCGCCATAAGCGGAAATTTCAAGTCCTCGTCAATGCCGACGCGAACAGTCGCCTGCTCACCGCCGCGCACAAAAATTTTTTTTCGGGAACGTGACTTGCTGATACCGTCGACCATGCGCACGCGTTCGAAGCCGTAATTGAACAGGGCAGTCGCGTCGTCGAAGCGCGTTTCGTGATCGAACGAATGCATAACAACGGCGATAAGCTCGACATCTCCGCGCTTAGCCGACGCCGACAGACATCCGCCCGCCGCATTCGTCCAGCCGGTCTTTATGCCGTTCGCGCCCTTGTATTTGCCCAAAAGTTCGTTCGTGTTGTTGAGTTCGGTCCATTTGTCTTTGGGCGATATCCAGTGAATTGACGTGCGGCGCGTCTCAACGAGTTTGCGGAATTCGGGATTTTTCATGCAGTAAACGGCAATGCGTGCCATATCGGCGGCGGTGGAGTAATGATTTTTGTCGGGCAGTCCGTTGGGATTCATGAAGTGCGAATATCGGCAGCCGAGTGCGGCGGCTTTGGCGTTCATCATGTCGGCGAAATTTCCCGTGTTGCCCGCGACGGCTTGAGCAAGGGCGACTGCCCCGCCGTTTTCCGAAACGAGCATTACAGCCGTCAGCATGTCCCACGCGCTCAAAATGTCGCCCTCCGCCCAAGCAAGCGTGTTGTCCTCCGTGAAGACTGCCGCGCGGCTCATTTTGATTTCGTCGAGCGGATCGAGTTGCTCAAGCGCGATTATGCACGTCAGCATTTTTGTCATTGACGCGGGCTCACGTTCGGCGTCGGAATTTTTTTCGCAGATGATTCGCCCCGTCGACGCCTCGACCAAAATTGCCGAGTCCGCAGAAATTTTCGGCACGTCCGCCGCGAAAGTGATTGAGCTTGCCGCGAACATTGCGACGAAAATTATTGCGACAAAAATTTTTTTCATGACTGCCTCCGAAAACGCTAAAGGCGGAAGTTTTGCAACCTCCGCCTGAAAAATTTCTATGTTGGTCGGAACGACGAGACTTGAACTCACGACCTCTTCCACCCCAAGGAAGCGCTCTCCCAAACTGAGCTACGTCCCGAACGGCTGTTACTGTAACACAAGCCGAAAAATTTTGCAAGAACTTTTTTTGGGACGCGCCGTCCGTACGAAAAAATCCCCCGCCGATTTGTGCAGGGGATTTTTTGAGGCTCGCGGTCAGTCACAGACTGCGCTGTTTGAAATTGGTTTGCAGGTGTGCGATTGCCGTATCGCGGTCAACATTCTTGCCGTTGATTGAGTATTCGTTGTCTGCGGCAAAGTGTGTCACAACATGGACGCCCGCTTTTTTCCAGCCGTCGTCGACTTTCGGGCTGTACGATTCCCAGTGGAAGAAAGTTCCAAGTTGCGTGTAATGGTCGTCCATAAGTTTGCGGTCATAAAGCTCGAAGCTGTCTTTTGCAGTTTCAGCATAGCCGCCGCCCGCAGTGAGATTCAATTCGTTCATACTGATGATTTCGTTCGTCATTGTTATCGCTCCTTTCGTGCGTTAAATCATTTTCAAAACTTCGGCGTGGCTTATGCGCTGACCGTTGACTTCGTAACGGTTGGGGTCGTCGCACATGCCCGTGCCCAAAATTCCGACGCTCAAATCAGTTTTGATGCCTTTGCTCGAAAGTGAGGAGGCAACCGCATTCCTGATTATGATGTTCAGCGGTCCGGCAATCTTGCCGACTTTGCAGGTGTCCTGCAGGAAGGCGGAAATATCACTCAACACCGGTCCGACCTTGCTGATAAAACCGTTGCTGTCGTGTTTCATCAGCGTTCTGCTAAGTTCGTGGACTTCAGTGAGGCTCGCGCCGTTGACGCGGGCAAGTTCGTTCATGGTGAGGATTTCGTTTTTCATCGGTATCAAGCTCCTTTGCGTTGAATTTTTACTTTCTGCCGCTTATACGGTCGCCGCAACGATTCGTTACAGCCGACTGAAAAATTTTTGTCGCCGATTAAAATTCGTTGGAAATTGCCAAAAAAATTTTCTGCCAATTCGACAGGAAAAATATTGCGCGGCTAGAAATACAAAGCAATTAATTTTAACTGCCCATCGATTGACGGCGATGCTTGGAGGATTTACGGCATGTTTCAAAACTTAACCCGCAGAGAATTTATCAAGACGAATTTAATGGCGGCGGCGGCAATGACAGTTCCCGTTGAAGGTTTCGCGGCGGATAAGACTAAAGCTGACCTCGTTGTCTACGGAAAAATTTTCACTGCCGAAGGCAACCAAATTGTTGACGCGTTCGCGGTTAAGGACGGCAAATTCGTCTACGTCGGCAACAGGGCGGGTGCCGCAACCTTCATCGACAAAGGCAAAACGGAAGTCATTGACTACACCGGCAAGGGTCTGGTTATGCCTTCGTGCGGCAACGGTCACGCGCATTATTCGGCGGGGCACGCCATTCAAGCTGTCGGGACGGTTTTAAATAAGTCGGACACGCTCGAAAAATTATTTGCGGAAAGTATCCCCGCCGCCGTCAAGAAAGCTCGCGCCGCCGGTGCAAAGACTATCTTCGGCTCCGGCTGGGACAGAAATTTTCCGCCGGACTTTCCTTATCGCCAACGGCTTGACGCAATCTGTGACGACATTCCGATTTACTTCGCGGACGAAGAAGGTCACAAAGGTATGGCGAACACGCTCGCGCTTGTCAACGCGGGTATCATGTCGAAGGACGGTGCTGTCCTCAAAAAAGAAATGCGCGGCGGCGTAATCGCCATTGGTGCTGACGGCACGCCCACAGGCTATCTGTCGGAACAAGCAGGAACTTTCGTGCGGTCATTCCTTGACAACGAATATCTGTTTTCCGTCGACGTTGTGAAAGGATTCATTCCGAAAATCGAGCAACAGTTACATTCCGAAGGCTACACGATGTACCTGGACGGCTTCTCAACGTATTTCTTCAACACCAACTTTCACAAAGCCGCTCAAGAAATGGACAAAGCCGGCGATATGCATTTCGTTTTGGGCTTGACTTACGAAATCGAAGGTTGGATGAATCCCGACGAGGCGTTGCCCAAAGCCGTTGACGCAAAAAAATATTCTTCCACGCGCGTCAAGCCGAACGGGATTAAGCTTTTCATTGACGGCACTGTCGAAAGCGGCACGGGCTTTATCGAACCGGTATATAACGACGGGCACCAAGGATCTGTCAACTGGTCGGAAGAGGAAATGACCGACATCACCCGCAAGGCAAATGCGCAAGGCTTGACAATGCACATACACGCAATGGGCAACGCGGGCGTCAATCGCGTCGTCAATTCCTTTGTCAACGGCGGCAAGGACGAAATGCGCAACACTCTGGTGCACGTGTACGGCGTCATGCCGTCGGACTACAAGCGCATGGCAGAACACAACATTTACGTCACTGAAGGTATGCTTTGGCACCACAATAGCGACGAGTTAAGAAATTTTTTGCTTGAACGTCTTCCCGAAGACATGGGCGAAAAAGGCTTTCCCATGAAGTCCCGACGATTCGTTCGGAATTATAGAAATCCCTTGGTGGACTTAAGAACTCATCACACGCGAACAGGCTATAAATTCTCTGACAATCAACGTCGCGCGGCAAATGTTCCTTGAACATGAACGCGGCAGTATCAGCCCCGGCAAATATGCCGACTTCCTGCTCGTGAATAAGGACGTGCTGACTTGCCCCGCGACGGAAATTCACACTGCAAAACCTGCGGCTACTTACTTCGAGGGCAAAAAAGTTTTCTCCATGTAAGGACGTGATGTTGTGTCAAGTTCTTCCGCCCGACAACGTTTTTGCCGCATGATATTGGCAAAATCTTAAGTTTGGACGCATTGCGCTACGTCTACGAAAATTAATAAAGGAGCGGTTGTTATGGCAGTCAATACTTCCGGTTTCGGCGCGTATGACATTCGCGGGATTTATCCCGTCAGCATAAATCAGGAGCTCGCCTATCGCGTGGGCAGAGTGTTCCCCGAAATTTTCGGCGCGAAAAAAGTTGCCGTCGGTCATGACATCCGCTTGAGCGGTCCGACAATCTTTGAGGCACTGGCACGCGGACTAACCGAGGCGGGTTGCGACGTTTACGACATCGGGCAATGCGGCACGGAAATGATTTACTTCGCGACGGGCTTTAACGACTTCGACGGCGGAATTATGATTACCGCGTCGCACAATCCCGCCGAATACAACGGCATGAAATTCGTCCGCAAAGGCGTGCGCCCCGTCAGCCCGAAAACGGGACTTTTGGACATCAAAGCCGCCGTCGAGGACGAAACTCGCGATTGGTCATTCCGCAAGGCGACGGGCACAATCCGCCGAATCGACATTCAGCCCGACTATATCAAGTGCCTGTTGAGCTACGTCGACGTTGCAAAGCTCAAGCCGCTGAAAATCGTCATCAACACGGGTAACGGCGCGGCAGGTCCGATTATCAACGAGCTTGAAAAATTTCTGCCGTTCGACATCGTCAAAGTCCACAACAACGGCAACGGCTACTTCCCGCACGGCGTCCCGAATCCGTTGCTTCAAGACGCCCGCCACGAGACTGCAAAAGCCGTCGTCGACAGCGGAGCGGTTTGCGGCATTGCGTTTGACGGCGACTTCGACAGGTGTTTTTTGTTCGACGAGCGCGGCAACTTCATCGAGGGCTATTACATGGTCGGATTGCTTGCCGAGGCGTTCCTTAAAAAGAATCGCGGCGAAAAAATCATTCACGACCCCCGCGCCATTTGGAACACCATTGACATTGCCGAAACTTACGGCGGGACGCCGATTATGTGCCGTTCGGGACACAACTACATGAAAGACACCCTGCGCGCGGAAAATGCGATTTACGGCGGCGAAATGGCGTCGCACCACTACTTCCGCGATTTTTACTACTGCGACAGCGGCATGATTCCGTGGCTGTTGATTGTTGAGCTTTTGGGCAACACCGATAAGCCGTTGTCCGAATTGATGGCGGGCAGAATTGCTGCGCACCCCGTCAGCGGGGAAATTAACACCAAAGTCAGCGGCACCGACAAAGTCCGCGAAATTATGGCGCGTATCGAAAAAATCTACGGAGCGACGGGCGCGGTCAATCACGTTGACGGCTTGAGCGTCGATTTCCCGACGTGGCGTTTCAATCTGCGCGGCAGTCAAACGGAACCGTATATCCGCCTGAACGTCGAATCGCGCGGCGACAAAGCCCTTATGGAGGCGAAGCGCGACGAATTGCTTGCCATTATCCGCAGCTGATAACGATGGAAGTAATTATTGCCGTATTGTCATGCGCTGTATTTTTGGCGTTGTATTTGCTCCGTTCCACAAAAAAAGATGTCGCGTTTTTACGGGAAAGACTTATCGAACAAGAGACCGCACTCGGACATTTGAAACAAACACTTCTTGAACACGAGGACAGGTTGCGTCGATTATCGCCCGCCGAAATTAAATCTCCGCCACCCGAAGATAAACGATTCGTTCAAGTGATATTTACACCCGACTCAAAAAATCGATACGACTACTTTTTGGGCAACAATCCCGATGTAAAAATCGGCGATTTCGTTGAAGTCTATGTTACCGATAAGGACAGCGGAAAACCTAAATGGTCCGTTGCAAAAGTCGTCTACATCAGCGAGCCCGGCGAAAAATCGAAACATGCCAAATCCAAGATTAAACGTAAACACGACCGTTATAGATGGTGACCGTCAGCCGCAGTTGAAATATCGGAGGAATTTCAGTCCATGCTTACCATAATCGGCTTAATTGTATGCACGGCGATAATAGCCTACGCAATAGGTATACCGTGGGCGATATTTTATTTGGCGGCGCATTTCGTCATGGCACTGTTGGCAGTATCGCTGGTTTTGCGCACGGTGACGACAATCGCCCTGCTCGGAATATTGTTTTACTTCAACCTGCCGTGGTGGTACGTCCTGATATTTTCGCAAAACATCGCGCGAATGTGGATGCTCGAATACACAACCGCTAAAGTTCGCGACGGAAAACTTACCGACGCCGACGCCGCATTGCGCCTGAAAAAATTCGGTATGGCGGCGGACGTCGCGTTTTACACAGGCATAATTGGAATGATTCAACATTGCGTTTCCAAATTTTAAATTGCCGCAGTCGCTCGAATTGTTGAGCGTGTCGATAAATTTTTTTCAACCAAAGGAGGACTCGTTATGAGTAAAACCGTTGTCAACCTTCCGTCATTGATCAGCGATTACTACACCCTTACGCCCGACCCGGAGAACAAAACTCAAGGCGTCGCGTTCGGCACATCGGGACATCGCGGCAGTTCCAAACTCAAAAGCTTCAACGAAGAACACATCCTTGCCATTGCGCAGGCGGTTTACGAATATCGCACCGCCGAAAAACTTCAAGGACCGCTTTACATCGGCGCGGACACCCACGCCCTTTCCGAGCCCGCACTTCGTTCCTGCGTCGAGGTTTTGGCGGCAAACGGCGTCGACATCATCTTGCAGGAAGGTTTCAAGCCCGTGCCCACGCCCGTTGTCAGCCGCATTATCCTTGCGCACAACTACGAACGCAAAGAGGCTAAGCAGGCGGACGGCATTGTTATTACGCCCAGCCACAATCCCCCGACCGACGGCGGTATCAAATACGACCCGACGACGGGCGGTCCCGCCTCCGCTGAAACGACCAAAATTATTCAGAATCGCGCCAACGAAATTATTGCGCAGGGCGTCGACAAAGTCGTTAAGCGTGTCCCGTTTGAACGCGCTGTCAAAATGGACAACGTTCACTTTATGGACTACATGCGCCCCTACGTTGAGGCACTCGGTCGCGTCATCGACATGGACGCCGTCATTAACAGCGGCTTGAACGTCGGCGCGGATCCGCTCGGCGGCAGCGGCATTTTCTACTGGGATTTGATTAACGAAGTCTACAAAATCAAAAACCCGATTAAAGTCGTCAATCCCAACATCGATTACACGTTCAGCTTCATGCCGCTTGACCACGACGGCAAAGTTCGTATGGACTGCTCGTCGCCGTATGCAATGGCAAATCTTATCGCGCTCAAAGATCAGTACGATATCGCCTTCGGCAACGACACCGACTACGACCGCCACGGCATTGTCACGCCGCAAGGACTCATGAATCCGAATCACTATCTCGCAGTCGCAATTCGCTATCTGTTCACGCACCGCGACGGCTGGAGCAAAGATGCAATGGTCGGCAAAACGCTCGTTTCAAGCTCGCTGATTGACAAAGTCGCGGCTGATATCGGGCGCAAACTGTGCGAAGTCCCCGTCGGCTTCAAATGGTTTGTTGACGGCTTGTTTGACGGCTCAATGGGCTTCGGCGGCGAAGAGTCTGCGGGCGCGTCCTTCCTGTGCAAAGACGCAAGCGTTTGGACGACCGATAAAGACGGCATCATTATGGACTTGCTCGCCGTCGAAATCACCGCGAAGACCGGCAAGAATCCTTCCGAACATCATAAGGAACTTACCGACAAATTCGGCGAATTCTTCTACGCACGCAAAGACACGCCTGCCACGCCCGACCAGAAAGCCGCGCTCGGCAAACTCGCTCCCGAAAACCTCAAAGCCGACACACTTGCGGGCGCGAAGATTACGGGCAAATTCACGAAGGCTCCCGGCAACGGCGCATCAATCGGCGGCTTGAAGGTCGTCACCGATAAGGGTTGGTTCGCGGCTCGTCCCAGCGGCACCGAGGATATGTGCAAAGTTTACGCCGAAAGTTTCGTCAGCGCGGAACACCTTGCCCAAATCCAGAAAGAGGCTCAAGACATCGTCGCTTCCGTCGTGTAATTAACAACTCGCTCACATGCGAAAGGAGACTACTCAAATGGCATTGGTTTTAAAGTCCGGCTTCACGTTCGATTACGATAATCTTTTCGGCGAAGGCAAAGTTACTCAAGCCGACATCGACGAATGCTCCGACGCCCTCAAAGCCGCTCACGCCGCAATGAAAGTCATGCGCGAATCCGGCTTCATCAAAGCTCACCTTAGCAAGGACGGTGCGCCCGAAAAAGTTTACTTCAGCAAACTGCCCTACATCACCGAAGAAAACGGCAAACTCAATCTCAACAGCCCCGCGTCGATCAAGCGTCTGCACGACTTCACCGAACGTATCCGCAACAACGTCGACGTCGTAGTTTCGCTCGGTATCGGCGGCTCGTTCCTCGGCAACAAAGTTCTGTTCGACATTTTCTGCGGCGAATTCTGGAACACGTGGACGCCCGAACAGCGCAAGGGCTTGCCGAAAGTTTATTTCAGCGGTCAGAATATCGACCCGCGCCGCACCGGCGACATCATCAACCATATCAAGGCAATGGCGGCGAATAAGGGCGGCAAGTTCAAAGTCATGCTCATCTGCATTTCCAAGAGCGGCGGCACGCTCGACACGATGAGCAACTTTATGGTCATGCTCGACGCGCTCAAGAAAGACGCCAATATCGAAGTCGAATGCGTCGCGGTAACCGATCCCAACATGGAGAAAAAGACGCTCCTCAAGCAAATCGCTGTCGACAACGGCTGGGAAACTTTCGCGGTGCCCGACGGCGTCGGCGGACGTTTCACGGTCTTTTGCGAAGTCGGACTTTCGACGGCGGCTGTTATCGGCATGGACATCGAAAAATTCCTGCAAGGCGCGCAGGACATGGACAAAGCTTGCCAAAACGACGACATCTGGCAGAATCCCGCAATGCTCAACGCCGCGCTCAAAGTTATCGCTTACAAAAAATACGGTCGCAATATCGAAGTCATGATGCCTTACGGCGATTATCTCAAGTCGCTGTCGGAGTGGTACATTCAGCTGTTGGCGGAGTCGCTCGGCAAACAATTCGACAAAGAGGGCAAGGAAGTTTGCGAAGGTCGCACGCCGCTTGTCGCAGTCGGCACGACGGATATGCACTCTCAAACGCAGCAACATCAGGAAGGCACGCTCGATAAAGTTGTTCAGTTCATCAAGGTTGCGAAGTGGGCAAACGATTTGACAATCCCGAACATCTTCCCGACCGTTAAAAAGCTCGCGGACATTTCGGGCGTCAAAATGGGCGACGCGCTCGAAGTCGCACGTCAATCGAACGCCGACGCGCTCAAGTCCAACAATCGCTTCAACGCGTGCTTCACGCTCCCCGAACTCGACGAATATCATCTGGGCGAATTGATGTATCTGTTGGCAATGTCCGTCGCTTACGAAGGCGAATTGCTCAACGTCGACGCGTTCAATCAGCCCGGCGTCGAGGCTTACAAACGCATAATGGGTCCGAAACTTCAGGAGCTCAAAGCCAAAGGATAACGCTTAAATTTCAGTTTCACGCATAAAAAATCCCCCGCCGCATTCGGTGGGGGAAATTTTTTTTGCCGTTTAAAGCGCGGCGCGAATCGTGAAGGTCAGTTCGCCGTCGCGAGTGGTTGAGCTGTCGAGGCGGGCACTTGGCGCGACGGAATTTTTCACGCGGCTCAAGTAGCTTTTGACGGCGTCGGGCGTGACGGAAACTCCGTCGAGCTCCAAAAAATTTTCGTCGGCGCGAATTTTCGTCAAGCGCACGCCTCCGCCCGCAACTTTGCCCAAATTCAACAGCAGATTGAATCGCGTCGGACTTACGTCTTGCGCCGCGCAAATTTTGTTCAGGCGATTGAGTTCGACAATGTCCGCGTCGAGTGATTCTTTCAGCGCAAGGTCGTCGCGCATTTCGTCGAGTGAAATTTTTTCCGCGTCGAGTTCGTCAGTTGCCGTGCCGTGGTCGAGCAAAACTTTCGCCGAGCAAATCAGCAGACCGCTCAACATGAACGCCGCGATTGCCGCTGAAATTTTCGACGCGTTCCACACACTGTCCCGTGCCAAAAGGTTCGGGGATTTTTTGTTGCGAACGATTTGTGCGACGAATTCCGCGCGATTGAGCGGCGTGAGCTTCGTGAGCATGTCGGCGGGCATTACGGACAGTCCGCGCAGATTCATGCCGAATTTCCGCCACGCCGCGCTGAAGTCGTCAAGCGTCCGTCGCGGCACGGTCTCCATCCAAAGTTCGCCGCCGACTTCCGTGAATGCAAATGCCGCCTCCGCGCCCGCTTGAGCTTGAGCCCAACTCTTGACGAACGCGGGAATTTTTTCAGCGGGCAAGTTGTCGACGGCGGTTTGATAGGTGACGGCGTCGCCCTCGCGCAGACAGAATCCGACCGCAGACGTGCTCCAGCCGCGTTGTCGACAAGTCAGCGAAATTTTTTCGGCAAGGTGTTCAAGCTCCGCAGAGTCCGCGTCGACTTCGGCAGCTTCGGAATTTTCGGCAAGGTGCGCGACAAAAATTTTATCGCCGTCGAAATATGCGCCGACAGCTTCGCGCACGTCCTCGCGGAAAAAATTTATCGCACGTGCAAAAAAATTACCGCCGCTCAAAATAATTCACGCTCCAAAAAAAATTTTCGCAACGTCAGGTAGAGTCGCAACGATTGAGGCCGCCCAAGGATGGGCGGCCGTGCCCGCCGCGTTGAAAACGTGACGTTTTCATTGCGGCGGCGGCTTTCTTTGCCTACTTTCTTTCGCCGCCGAAAGAAAGTAGGTTATACAACACAAAATTTAATTCAATGCCAAAATCAGCGCGACGCCGCAAATTCACACTTGCACCACGGTTCGCCGCTCATGAAGTCGCCGCCGTTGTAGCACGCCGCCCGCGCCCGACAGCCTCCGCAACGATTTTTGTAACGGCACGCGCCGCAATTCCCGCTGTATTCGAGCGTCCGCAACGTCCGAAAAACTTTGTTCGACCGCCAAATTTCGTCGAAGGGCGTTTGCCGCACGTCGCCCAGTTCCATGTTCAGATACGCGCACGGCTGAACTTTCCCGCGCGGGCTGATAATGCAGTAACTCAATCCCGCAAGGCAGCCGCGCTTGAAACGTGTCTTGACGCCGAGTTGGTCGGCAATGCGTATAAATTGCGGCGCGCATGTCGGCTTGAGTTCGATTGGAACTTCGCGTTGCTTGAGCATGATTCGCGTCAGAACATTTTCGTAACCGTCGGCGCGAAGTGATTCCTCCTCAATCGTCGCCGCTCGACCTGTCGGCACCAGAAAGAAGAAGTGATGCGCTTTAGCCCCGATTGTGACCGCGAAGTCAGTCAACGCCTCCAGCTCGTGCTGATTCCAATCCATAACCGTCGTGTGAATTTGGAAGGGCAAGTCCGCCGCGAGACAATTTTTCATGCCGTCGACTGCACCTTGCCACGCGCCCGCGAACGAGCGGAATTTGTCGTGCTTATCGGCGTCGAGTGAGTCCAGCGAAATTCCCATGCCCTTCGCGCCCGCAGACTTCAAGTCGCGAGCCATTTGCGGCGTGATAAGCGTGCCGTTCGTGCCGAAGACCGCGATTAACTTCAGACGCGTGGCGTGCTCCACCAGCTCCAAAATGTCGGGGCGCATGAGCGGTTCTCCGCCCGAAAAAATCATTATCTTGAATCCTGCGCGGGCAATTTGATTGAGCAACTCTTTGGCTTCGGCGGTCGAAAGTTCTTCTTGCGCCTTGCAGCCGGCGTCGCGGTAACAATGTGCGCAATACATATTGCAAGCGTTGGTCGTGTTCCATGAGACAATCAAGTCAATCCCTCCCGCCGAAAATATTCTGTCGCGTGAAATTTTTTCCTGCAGAGCGTCGGCACTGACGGTGATCGGAAAATTTTTTTTGCGCAGGATGTTTGCTTTAAGCCGACTCCCAAATTTATAATCGACGCAGAAAAATTTTTCGGAGGTATCGACATGGACATCACGCGCAGAAATTTTATCAAGCTTGCGGCGGCGGGCGGACTGATTCTGTCGGCGGGCAAAGTTTTCGCCGCGACGAATGAAAAAATTTTGGTCGCTTACTTTTCGCGCACGGGCGAGGAATACGGCGTCGGACACATTGCCAAGGGCAACACCGAGATTGTCGCCGAACTCATCGCGCAGAAAATCGGCGGAGACATTTTCAAGATTGAGCCCGTCACGCCCTACCCCGACGGCTACGAAGACTGCAAGACCGTTGCAAGCCGCGAAAAGGCGACTAAGGCGCGACCTGCCTTCGCGGGCGACGTTGCGGACTTCGCGCAGTACACAATGATTTTCGTCGGCTATCCGATTTGGTACGGCGACGCGCCGCAGATTATTTACACGTTTCTTGAGCGTTACGACTTCGGCGGCAAAAAAATCGTCCCGTTTTGCACGCATGGCGGTAGCGGACTTTCGGGCACGGAGCAGCGCATTTCGTTGACGTGTCCCGCCGCGCAGTTGCTCAAAGGTTTTGCAATATCGGGTCGGACGGCGCAAAGTGATCGTTCGCAGACTGACAGGCTTGTCGACGAAAATTTGCGGCGGTTTGGATTAATCGGCTGAAATTTTTTTGGAGGTATCGACATGGACATCAGCAGACGACAAGTTTGCGAATGCCAAAAAAATAATTTCCGCTCGACAAAATTAAAATTCCCCGTCAACTCGGCGGGGAATTTTTTTCCGTGAAAGATTTTCAGTCGAGCTTAGCTTTTAATGAGTTTGCCGCCGCTAAGCCGGTACGTCGTGCTGTTAACGTGGAAGGTCGTTGCGGTGAAGTCGCGGAGCGTAATTGCCGAAGCAGTCTTGCCGACTTTGAACGCGATTGACTTGTCGGACTTGCTGTAGCTTGCAGTGACGTTGCCGCCCGTGATTTGCAACAGGTCGTTATTGCCGAAGCTGCTGATAACGTCCTTGCCGTCGCCGCTTGAGTAAATAAACGTGTCTTTACCTGCGCCGCCCCACAAGCTGTCGTTACCTTTGCCGCCGATAAGTGTATCTTTGCCTGCGCCGCCGTAAATCGAATCATTCTTTGAACCGCCGACAATCGAATTTGCCGAGGCGTTGCCGACGATTTTAACAGCCGTCGTGCGCGTCGAGGCGTCGGCAATTTTAATGCCCGATTTAAGTTTGACGGACGATTTTGTCGAGTCGGTGATTTTCATTGTGTCGCTGACGATTTTGACAGTCTCAAGTGTTGCCGCGCCGTCGAGAGTGATTTTGCCCTTGCCGACGGTGACGATGACATTCGAACCGCTCTTCTTCGTGAAGTAGGTGCTGCCCGCAATTTGCAACGTCGACGTGTCGTTGAAGCCGCTGATAACGTCCTTGCCGTCGCCCGCCGCATATTTGAACAAGATGTTTTCGCCTTCGTTGTAAATGTAATCATTGCCCGCGCCGCCGTTGATTGAAACGTTGTCGCCGCTGTTTACGATTGAATCATTGCCCACGCCGCCAAGGATCGTGACGAAGGATCTCTCGTAGTTGCTGATAAAATCGTTACCCGCGCCGCCGTCAATTAAAACACTTTCGCCGTAATTATAGATTGAATCGTTACCCGCGCCGCCGTTGATTGTCACGTTGGAGCCTTCGTTTTCGATTGAGTCGTTACCGTCTCCGCCGTCGATTGAGACGTTGTTACTGTACCAATTTTCAATGTCGTCGTTGCCTGCGCCCGCATTGATTATCACGGTGTCGCCATGGTTGTGAATGTAATCGGCTTTACTCGTGCCGGAAACAACGGTGTTGTATTCGGCGCGGCGGAAAATTATAGACAGCCCGGAATTTTTTGATTATAATTCAGCGCGTGGAAGTTGTAACTTTCTGACAGTTGGAGGAGGTCTTTTAATGAAAGGCGGCAATAAACCCGTGTACGTTATCGGGCACAGAAATCCCGACACCGATTCGATTTGCTCGGCAATCGGCTACGCGCACCTTAAACAGGCTATGGGCGTCAACGCCGTGCCCGCCCGTTGCGGCAAAGTGAACAATGAGACCAAATACGCGCTGGAGTATTTCAAGGTTGAGCAGCCCCTGCTCCTAACGGATTTGTATCCGCGTGTCAAAGACGTTGCGCTTGAGTGCAAAACCGTCGTCCGCCAACACGACACGCTCCGTCATCTCGGCGAAGTCATGCGCAAAAGCGAATTGCAGTCCGTGCCCGTCACAGACTCCAACGGCGAACTCGTCGGCATTGTGACGGTCAGCGACCTTGCAAAGCGTTACTTCCTTGAACTCGGCTTGCAAAGTCTCGTCGACCTGCGCGTCCGTTATCGCGACATCATTCAGGCGACGGAAGCTAAAGTTCTCGTCAGCGGCGACGAAAACGAGCTCATCGAAGGCAACATAATCATCGCGTCGGGAAGTGCCTTTTCGACCGTCAGCATCCTCAACAAGAAAGATATCGTTCTTGTCGGCGACAGGAGCCCCGAAACTTTACTGCAGTTCCTTGAGTGCGGCATATCGTGCCTTATCGTGACGATGAACAGCCGCATTGCGCCCGAAGTTTTGGAGGACGCGCAACGTCGCAAAGTCTTCGTGCTGTTGACGCCGTATGACACTTACACCGTCGGACGTTTGCTCAATCAGTGCGTGCCGATTCGCCGCATAATGCACGCAAACCCCGTTTGCTTCCGCCCGATGGATTTGCTCAGCGACATCAAGGGCGTCATGGACGAACACCGCTACCGTAGCTATCCCGTCGTCGAAAACGGCAAGCTCGTCGGTTTGGTCAGCGCGGATGAAATTATGTTGCCCGAACGCGAAAAAGTTATCCTCGTCGACCACAATGAGCGCGGTCAGGCGATTGAGGGCATTGAAGACGCCAAAATCATGGAGATTATCGACCACCACAGACTTGGCGGAATTCAGACGAGCGAGCCGATTTACACGCATCAAGAGCCCGTCGGTTGCACGTGTACAATCGTCGCGAACATGCATTGGCACCGCGACATTGACCTGCCGCCGTCAATCGCAGGTTTACTGTTGAGCGCGATTATTTCCGACACCGTGCTGTTCAAGTCCCCGACCTGCACGCCCTACGACAAGAAGACTGCCGAAAAACTTGCGGACATTGCGGGCGTCGACCTCAAGGAATACGGACTTGCAATGCTCCGTGCGGGCGCGGGTATCGGCGACAAAACTCCCGCCGAAATCGCCAAGAACGACCTCAAGGAATTCAAAATCGGCGACTACCGCATTATCGTCAGCCAAATTTCCGTCATGGATCCGAAAGAAATTCTCAACATCGAAGATCAAATTATCGACTTCATGCGGGAGAACGCCGAGCGCGAAGGCTTCGACATGCACCTGCTTATGGCGACGGACATTCTCGAAGAGGCGACGTATCTGCTTTACGCGGGCTCACCGAAAACGCTTATCGGCGAGGCGTTCAAGAAAGACGCCAGCGGCACGCACGTTTACTTGCCGGGCGTAATGAGCCGCAAGAAACAAATTATCCCGCCGCTTAGCGAAGCCGTCAAACGCATCAAACCGCAGTGATTATAGGGACTAGGGACTAGGGACTAGGAATAATCCTCCGCCAAAAATTGCGCGGGGGATTTTTTTTTGCTATCATGTGCAAAAACTTTGCAGGGAGTGATAACTTTGTTCGGATTCTTGAAACGATTTTTGGGCGACAACAACGACAAGGAGATCAAGCGTCTTCAAAAGACTGTCGATAAAATTAACGCGCTGGAGCCGCAAGTTCAGAACTTCACCGACGACAAGCTTACGTCGTCGACCGAACGTTTCCGCGAACGACTTGCCGCAGGTGAAACGCTCGACGACCTGTTGCCCGAAGCTTTTGCCGTGTGCCGCGAGGCGTCGCGCAGAGTTTTGGGTATGCGGCATTTCGACGTTCAGCTTATGGGCGGCATGTGTCTGCACGAAGGCAAAATTGCCGAAATGAAGACCGGCGAAGGCAAAACCCTTGTCGCGACGTTGCCCGTCTACCTGAACGCGCTCGACGGCAAAGGCGTCCACATGGTCACCGTCAACGATTATCTTGCCCGCCGCGACAGCGAATGGATGGGGCAACTGTACAACTTTCTCGGCTTGAGCGTCGGTTTGATTCTGCACGACATGGACTTTCCCGAACGCAAACATTCCTACAGCTGCGACGTAACCTTCGGCACGAACAACGAATTCGGCTTCGATTATCTGCGCGACAACATGGTCGTGCACGAAGAACAAATGGTTCAGCGTCCGTTGCATTACGCCATTGTCGACGAGGTCGATTCTATTCTGATTGACGAGGCGCGCACTCCGCTAATCATCAGCGGACCCGGCGCGAAGTCCACGGAAATTTATGCGGTTATGGCGCGTGCCGTCGCGAATCTCAAGGAAGGCGAAGATTACAAAGTCGACGAAAAGCAAAAGACCGTCGCGCCCAACGACGAAGTCATTCCGAAAGTCGAACGCTTCCTCGGAATTCAAAATCTTTACGCGCCCGAAAATATCGAGTATTCGCACTGCTTCACCGCCGCACTCCGCGCAAAGGCTCTCATGAAACGCGACCGCGATTACGTCGTGCGCAACGATGAAATTATTATCGTCGACGAATTCACTGGGCGGCTTATGACGGGGCGCAGATACTCCGACGGTCTTCATCAGGCGATTGAGGCTAAAGAGGGCGTCCGAATTCAGCGCGAATCCCAGACGCTTGCGACGATAACGTTCCAAAATTATTTCCGCATGTACGACAAGCTTGCGGGTATGACGGGTACCGCCAAGACTGAGGAGGACGAATTTCTCAAGATTTACAAGTTGCCCGTCGTCGTCATTCCGACGAACAAGCCCGTTCGCCGCACCGACCATCCCGATGTTGTCTACAAGAACAAACGCGCCAAGTATCGCGCCGTCACCGATTTGGTTGAGCAGGTGCACACGAAAGGTCAGCCCGTCCTAATCGGCACCACGTCGATTGAACAGTCGGAGGA
This sequence comes from Quinella sp. 1Q7, assembly GCA_015206805.1. Classification (GTDB taxonomy): domain Bacteria; phylum Bacillota; class Negativicutes; order Selenomonadales; family Selenomonadaceae; genus Quinella. The sequence goes on from JADEZP010000009.1 coordinate 35,341, forward strand.
ACTTAGCGGCTACCTTAAGAAGCGCGGCATTCCCCATAACGTCTTGAACGCCAAGTTCCACGAAAAGGAGGCGCAGATTGTCGCGGACGCGGGTCAGCGTAACGCCGTCACAATCGCAACGAATATGGCAGGTCGCGGCACGGATATCAAACTCGGCGACGGCGTGCCCGAACTCGGCGGTTTGTTCATTGTCGGCACGGAGCGGCACGAATCCCGACGCATTGACAATCAGTTGCGCGGACGTTCGGGGCGTCAAGGCGATCCCGGCGAATCGCGGTTTTACATATCGCTTGAGGATGATTTAATGCGGCTGTTCGCGTCGGAGGCGATTGCCAAAATTATGGACAAACTCGGCATGGAAGAGGACGAGCCGATTGAACACACGCTGATAACCAAGTCGATTGAACACGCGCAAAAGAAGGTCGAGGCGCGAAACTTCGACATTCGCAAGCACGTCCTTGAGTATGATGACGTCATGAATCAGCAGCGCGAAATTATGTACGGCGAGCGGCGGAAAATTCTGCGCGGCGAAAATTTGCGCGACAACATACGCGGCATGGTCAACCACATCATCAAGCAGGAAATGAATCAGTACGCCAGCGAAAAACTTTATCCCGAAGAGTGGCAACTTGACGAACTCATCAAGGACGCCGAAAAAATCTTCGCGCCGCCCGGTGCATTGAAAGTTGCCGAACTTGAACAACTTAGCCGCGACGAACTCAAGGAACGTCTTGAAACTTTGGCGGAGGACATTTACAAACAGCGCGAGGCGGCGTTCACGGAACCCGTCATGCGCGAGCTTGAAAAAGTCGTCATGTTGCGAATCGTCGACAACAAATGGATGGAACACCTTGACCACATGGACATGTTGCGCGAAGGCATCAACCTGCGTGCTTACGGACAACGCGCGCCGCTGGTCGAATACAAAATCGAGGCGTTGGCGATGTTCGAGGAGATGGAAGGCGCGATTCAAGACCAGATTGCCGCGACAATGTATCACGTCGCCATTGTTCAGAATGAGCCGCCCGCCGATAAGCCCGAAACTTTCGACGATGCCGACGAGCCGTCAACGCCCGCCGTCGAGGATGAGCCGTCCGAAACTCCCGACGAGCCGTCAACGTCGACAGGCAAAGATATTCGCGAGGCTGAATCAATCGTTCGCCGCGAACAGGCAAAAGTTCAAGACCGCCTGCAAACTGCGCGGGCTTCTCACGGCGGCGACACTTCCCCTGCCGAATCCAACAAACGCGCACGCACTGCCGACGGCAAAAAAATCGGGCGCAATGACCCGTGTCCGTGCGGCAGCGGCAAAAAGTACAAAAATTGTTGCGGTCGTAACAAATAATCGGAGGTCTTTAACATGTCGAATCAGCCGCAACTCAATCTGCCGTTTGAATATCACGTGGCGCGTATTAACGGGATTCGGACGCCGTTTGTCTTCCGCCCGACAAACGAAGATGTTTATCTGATACAGTCGATTTTCGGGGCTGAAGAATACAATTTGCCGATTGACTTCAAGCCGCGATTGATTCTGGACTGCGGCGGCAATATCGGCTGTGCGGCGGTTTACTTCGCCAACAAATATCCCGACGCGCAAATTTATTTCGTCGAGCCCGAAGGCGACAATTTCCGACTCCTGCAATACAACACGGCGTTTTACGACAACATTCACCCGATAAAGTCTGCGGTTTGGGACAAGGAAACTTTCATTCGCGTGGAAGATCGCGGCTACGGCAAATGGGGCTTTATGACCTTCGAGACGGCGGCTGACGCTCCCGACGCAATGCGGACGACGACCGTTGCAAAGCTCCTTGCCGATTCGGGCTTCGACGAAATTGACCTGCTTAAGATTGACATTGAGGGCGCAGAGAAAGAAATTTTTTCCGCGACCGATGTAGACGATTGGCTCCCGAAAGTCAACGTGCTCACGATTGAACTGCACGACCGCATGAAACGCGGCTGTTCTTACGCGTTCTTCAAAGCGGTGTCGAAATATCAATGGCACTTTGAACTGCGCGGCGAGAATCTGATTTTTATCCGCGAAAGTTCCATAACATGACGGAAGGTGATAACCATGCGCGACGAAAACGGACTTTTAATCTACGACAGAGAGTATTACCGCAGTCTTTGCACCGAAAAGGAAAACGCCCTTGACGATGAGTATACGAAAAAATTTTGTGAGCTCTTCGACAGGCGCGACAGAGGCGAAATTTCGCAGGAAGAATGCAACCGTCTGTATGAAAAGCTTGACGCTGAACATACTGCGGCTTGCGAACGGCTTTACGACGAGGAATTCGGCACTCACTCCGCAACTGACGACGACGAAAATTTTTTCATGCCGCCGAACTTTGCAACCGCTTGAGGAGTCGAAACTTTGTACAAAATTATTTTCTACGAAGACAGAAAAGGTCGTTCGCCCGTCCGCGATTACACGAATCGGCTTGCTCTGCGAAACGATAAAGACAGTCGAATCAAATTCCTAAAGATAAAACGTGACATAGAATTTTTAATCAGTCACGGCACTCGAATCGGTGAGCCCGTTGTTAAGCACCTGCGCGGGGAAATTTGGGAGTTGCGCCCGTTGCGCGACAGAATTTTATTCGCGGCGTGGATTGGCGATTCGTTCGTGTTGCTCCATACCTTTCAGAAGACGACGCAAAAAACTCCGCCCGATGAAATTGAAAAAGCCGAACGTGCGCTTGAAGACTTCAAGGAACGTTTCGGCTTGTGAAGTGATTCGTCAAAGTTTGATGCCCAAATCCCATGAGGCGGGCCAATATCTTTCCGCAATGTCGAGGATTGGCGGAACAAGCTCCTCGACGTTTTTTATTTTGCGCAGTCGCCAATCGTCGCCGCGCCTGTCGAACTCCAGCACGAAGTTCAGCACGCCGA
>JADEZP010000074.1 GCA_015206805.1 Quinella sp. 1Q7
TCAAGGGCAACAACTTGCTCGCGCTCGCCTCGCTGACGAAACGTTTCACGGGGCGCGTCAAGCTGATTTACATCGACCCGCCCTATAACACCGGCTCCGACAGCTTCGGCTACAACGACCGCTTCCGACACTCAACGTGGCTCACCTTCATGACCAATCGCCTGAATATCGCTCGCGAACTTTTGAGCGACGACGGCTCGATTTGGATTTCCATTGACGACGACGAAGGGCATTATCTCAAAGTCCTCTCCGACGAAATTTTTGGTCGCGATAATTTTGTCGCCGCTGTGCATTGGCATAAAAATTACGCGTCCGCGAACGACTCAAAGACTTTCTCGACCGTGTTGGATTGTATTTTGGTTTACAGGAAGACCTCCGCGTTCACCAGAAATTTGTTGCCGCGAACGGATAAACAAAATCATCTGTACAAATACGACAGCAACGACGGCATGGGACGTTGGCGTCCCGACAATTTGTCCGTGAGAACTTACACAGCCGCTTATGACTACCCGATAAAAAATCCGAATACTGGCGTCATTTACAACCCGCCGAAGGGCAGATGTTGGATGACTAACCAAGAGACCGTTCAGCAATGGATTCGCGACGGCAGAATTTTTTTCGGGCAAAAGGGCGACGGGGCTCCGCAGTTAAAACGTTACTTAAACGAAGTTCAAGACGGCACGGTGCCGACAACGTATTGGAGCTTTGACGAATGCGGTCATAACGACGAGGCACGCAAGGAGATTAAAAAACTTTTCGACAAAGATTTATTTGGGACGCCGAAGCCCGAACGGTTGCTTGAGCGGATATTGACGTTGGCGACGAACGCGGGGGATTTGGTACTCGATTATCACGTCGGCAGCGGCACGACGGCGGCAGTCGCGCACAAAATGGGTCGGCGATATATCGGCGTCGAACAGATGAATTACATACGGACGTTGACGGTTGAGCGGCTGGTCAAAGTCATTGGCGGCGAAGGCGGCGGCATAAGCGGGCGCGTGGGCTGGACGGGCGGCGGCTCATTCGTGTATTGCGAACTTGCCTCGCTGAATCAGAAATTCGTCGACGCGATTGAGTGTGCGACCGATAACGCGACGTTGAGCGCGATACTCAAACAAATGCTCGCGACGGGCTTTATCAGCCACAAAGTCAACCCCGCCAAGATTGAGGCGTCCGCCGACGAATTTGCCGCGCTGACGCTTGACGGGCAGAAACGTTTCTTGCTGGAGTTGCTGGACAAAAATTTGCTGTACGTGAACTTGAGCGACCTCGACGACGCGGAATTTGCCGTTGCCGACTCCGATAAGCAGTTCACGCGCAGTTTTTACTTCAACAGCGACACCACAAGCCCGCCGACGGCAAGTGCAATGGCACCGAATCCGACGACCGCCGCGATTGTAAGGTTATGAATTTGGTTGCTGATGTTGTCGAATTTTGTATCAATCCGCGCGTTTATCTGTCGAATGTCCTCACGCTGTTGTTGGAGTTCCTGCATGAAGATTGCAAACTTCGCGTCCTGTAAAGCCAATTTCGTTTGAGTTTCAGCGTTGATTCTTTCTTGTTCTGTCATCTTGATCGCCGCCTTTCGATTGATATGTGTAATTATTTTAGCAGAATTTTTGCGTCAAAACGAGCCCGATTTATCGCACGGGATAAAAATTTTTACGGGGAGTGATTGACTGTGGCTTTTCTTTACGACGACCTCAACGGCGCACGCAAATACGGCGGCTTGAAGTCCGTGCCCGACTTCGTGGCGGCGAATCTGAATCCCGCGTTCGAGTTGCGACCGTATCAGCGGGCGGCACTGGAAAATTTCATCACGCACTTTGAAAGCTCGACGTGTCCGAATCCGACGCAAGTGCTGTTCCACATGGCGACGGGCTCCGGCAAGACGCTGATAATGGCGGGGCTGATACTGTACCTTTACGGGCGCGGCTACAGAAATTTTTTGTTCTTCGTGAATCTGACGAACATCGTCGACAAGACGCGCGACAACTTCCTGAACGCGGCGTCGTCGAAATATCTGTTCTCCGAGTCGATAACGATTGACGGGGAACGCGTGCGCGTGAACGTCGTCGAAAATTTTCAGCGCACCGACTCCGACGCGATTAACATCTGCTTCACGACGACGCAAGCCCTGCACGAGCGCATGACGTTTACGCGGGAAGGCGCAATGACGCTTGACGACTTCGACGGGCGCAAAGTTGTGCTCATCTCCGACGAGGCTCACCATCTGAACGTAAGCACGAAGTCCGCCGACAAGGACAATCGCCGCACGTGGGAAGAGACCGTTAAGCACATTTTCCGCCGCGACGCCGACAACGTCCTGCTGGAGTTCACGGCGACTTGCGACCTCAACAATGCGTCGATTCGCCGAGAATACGAGCCGCTGATTGTTTACGATTATCCGCTGTTGAAGTTCCACAACGACCGCTACTCCAAAGAAATTTTCACGTTGCGCACCGATTTATCGCGTTGGGGCAAGGCGTTGGTTGCGCTGGTGTTGAGCCAATATCGACTGAAAATTTTTCAAGCTCACCGATTGAATGTCAAGCCCGTCGTGCTGTTCAAGGCGGCGAAAATTTCCGACAGCGAAAACTTCATGGCTGAATTCCTGCGCGGCGTCAAAAATCTGCGCGGCGACGAATTGCGGGAATTGTCCGCGCTGGATAACGACATTGTCCGCAGGGCGTTCGATTATTTTGCGGAGCGCGGCATTTCGGCTGACGACCTTGCCGCCGAGTTGCGAGACGATTTTGCCGAGGCACATTGCATTTCCGCCAACGACGATAAGGACGCGACAGCCAATCAAATTTCGCTGAATTCGCTGGAGGACGCAGACAATCCGTATCGCGCGATTTTCGAGGTCAAGAAGCTTGACGAGGGCTGGGACGTGCTGAATCTGTTTGACATCGTGCGGCTGTATGAGACGCGGCAATCGGGCGGCAAAAAAATTTCGCCCGCAACAATTTCCGAGGCACAGTTAATCGGGCGCGGAGCAAGGTATTGTCCGTTTCAAGTCGACGCCGAGCAACCGAAGTATCAACGCAAATTTGACGGCGACGCGTCGAACGAATTGCGCATTTGCGAGACGCTGTATTACCATTGCCAAAACGATCATCGTTACGTTGACGAATTGCACCGTGCGTTGCGGGAAATCGGGCTTGAGGCTGACCGTGCGGCGCAGACTTATCGGCTCAAGGAAATTTTCAAGCGAGACGAACTTTATCAGCGCGGGGTGATTTACGTCAACGGTCGCGAGGAAATTCAGCGGGACTTCGGCGATTTTGTTCCGAGCAGTCCGCACGAATTCCGCCGCGTCGTCGGCAAGAGCGGTCGAGATAAAATTTTGGCTGACACCGTCGAGAGCGTCGACGCCCGCGCAGAACTTCACAGCGAGTCCGTGACGATTGGAGCCGTCGCCGAGAAAAATTATGCCGTCGTCCACAAAGCCCTGCGCAAGTTCCCGACGTTCAAATTCGCCGCGCTGAAGGTGCGCTTCCCGAATCTGCAATCGACGCGCCAATTTATAACGGACGAAAATTTTTTGGGCGGCGTGCGAATCGACATAACGACCGATGAGCGGCAAGCGAGCCTTGAGACTTTGTACGCCGCAACGTCCGCCGCACTGAAAAAAATTTCCGACGCGCTCAATAAGCCCGCGCAGATTTACTGCGGCACGACGGAGTTTTATCCGCAAAATATTCGCGACACTTTCCGAGACAAGACCGTCAATTTTTCGGAGACAATCGCGGGCGGCAACGGCACGTCGCAAAACGATTTGAGCGTCGGCAAGTCGCGGCTTGACCTGTCGGCGGCGGATTGGTTTGCTTACAACGACAACTTCGGCACGTCGGAGGAAAAGTCGTTCGTCGAATATTTCAGCCGCCACGTCGAGGAGCTGCGCAAAATTTATCGGAAGGTTTGGCTTGTCCGCAATGAACGCGCCGTGAAAATTTTTGCCTTCGACGACGGCGCACGCTTCGAGCCCGATTATGTGCTGTTCCTGCAACGGGGCGACGGCGACGCTTTGGAGCACTACCAGATTTTCATCGAGCCGAAGGGCGAACATTTGACGGCGGCTGACGCGTGGAAGGAAGATTTTCTGCGGCAGTTGCAGTCGCGAGCCGTTGCCGTGAAAATTTTCGCCGACGAGCCCGACTGCAAAATTTGGGGCTTACCGTTCTTCAATCGCGGCGACGTGTTTGCAACGTTCGATTCGGCATTCCGCGAGCTGTTCGAGCCGTGACGTCCGTCACAAAAAAAATTATCGCCACTCAAGCCGAGCGGCGATTTTTTGTTGCGGATATGATGTCAGGCAAGCTCAATCGATTGACCGGGCTTGACGATGTGGACAGTTGCGCCCGTGACGAGCTTAACGAAATTTTGCGGGTCTTGCTTGATGATGTCCCACGTGTTGTAGTGGACGGGGATAGCGTTCGCCGCGCCGAGCAGTTCGACAGCCTTAGCCGCGTCGACGGGATCCATTGTGTAATGTCCGCCGATTGGAAGTATCGCGTAGTCAATCTTGTCACGTGCGCCGATAAGTTTCATGTCGCCGAAAAGTGACGTGTCGCCCGCGAAGTAAACGACTTTGCCGCCGACGCCGATAACGTAGCCGCACGCGACGCCGCCGGGAATTCCTGCACTGTGGAGCGCGGGCACCATGCGTATAAAGCCGAATTCGGTCTTGACGGTGCCGCCGAGATTCATGCCGATTGTCTTGACGCGTTGTCCGCCGAAGTCCATGATTTCGGGAATGCCGACGACAGTTGCGTCCGTGCGGACGGCGATATTGGGCGCGTCGCCGATATGGTCGCCGTGAGCGTGCGTCACCAAAATATAATCTGCCTGAACGTCGCGTTCGTTAATCGCCGCTAACGGGTTGCCCGTCAAAAACGGGTCGCACAGGATTTTGCTCGCGCCGTCGTCAAGCAGGAAACAGGCGTGCCCGTAGTAAGTGTAAGTCAACATTCTGATTCGCTCCCCTAAAAAATTTTGCGTGCTTATTCGGCGCGGCGGGCGACAATCCCTGCAAAAAAAAATCCCCCGCGTCGTGCGGAGGCTGAAAATTTTATCGAACGATGTATGTTGCTCAGTATTGGAAACGTTGCAGGGAGTTCTGCAGGTCTTGCGCCAAGCGGGCGAGTTCGTCGGCGGCGGAAGAAATTTCTTCGGCGGAGGCGGACTGTTGCTCGGCGGCGGCAGAGACACTTTCCATTTCACGAGAAACTTGCGTGCCTTTGTCGAGAATTTTTTCGGAGCGGTCGCGGATTGTGTAAGTGAGTTTTTCGACTTCCTTGAGCTCCTTGACCATGTTGGTAGCTTCTTTCTGGACGTTGTTGGAGGCGTCGCGGATACTGTCGAAGGTCGAGCGCAGTCTTTCGACGGATTGAGTGCCCGTGCGGACGGCGGCGTTACCTTTCTGCATGGAGTCGACGGCGTCTGTGGTATCGGATTGAATGTCGCCGATAAGCGTGCCGATTTTCTGCGCGGCTTCTTGCGATTCTTCGGCGAGTTTGCGGACTTCTTCGGAAACGACTGCGAATCCGCGACCGTGTTCGCCGGCGCGTGCAGCTTCGATTGCGGCGTTGAGTGCGAGCAAGTTGGTTTGTTCGGCAATGCCGCTGATAGCCTCGACGATTTGTCCGATTTCCTGCGAACGTTTGCCGAGCTTGTCGACGGTAAGCGCGGAGTCGTTGACAATCTTTTCGACGCTGATAATCTGGTTGACGGCGGTTTCGACAGCCTCGGTACCTGCGGCGGCTTCGTCGTTTGCGGAGGCGACGTGTTCGGCAACCTTGTCGGCAGTCTTAGCCAAATTGTCGATTGAAGTAAGCGCGTTGTTGATTGCGTCCATTGCGTCGTTGACGTAGCTTTGCTGTTCGACGACGGCACCCGCGCTGTTGGTGACGGATTGGGCAACCTGTTCGGACGCCTGCGCGCTTTGATGTGCGGAGGCGGTGAGCTCTTCGGAAGACGCCGCGAATTGGCTGGAAGAGTCGCTGGTTTGATGAATCAGTTTACTGATAGCTTGACGCATTTCACGGACTGCAAGAGCCATTGCGCCGAATTCGTCGCCGCGGTCGGCATCAAGCAAATCGGTGCGGCGGAAGTCGCCGTCTTTGAGCAAGTGCAATGCCTGTACCATGTTGCTAAGCGGATTGGTGACAGCCTTGGTAATTGCCATGCTGATGAAAATCAACAAGACGAACGTGCCGCCGAGCGCGATAAACAGGTTGCGGACGGAAGCGGCAATGCCTTCGTTGCTACGGGCGATTGTTTTGTCGGAGTCTTCGTAAGCTTTCTGCTGAATGACCAAAATTGCGTCGCCGCAGGAAACTGCATACGGCATAACTTCGTTTTGATAGAACTCAAGCGAGGCGTTGCGGTGTGCGGCAATGGCAGAGGTGTCGCCCACGGGGGATTTCATCTGGAACATTTTATCCGCGCCGGCTTTGAATTTGCTCCATTCGCGTTCAGCCGCGTCAACTTGTGCGCGAGCCTGCGGGTCGTCTTTGACGATCTCTTCGTAAAGTTTCAGAGATTCTTCGAGCTCTTTAACGCCGCCGTTGTATTTGTCGAGACGCGACTGATAAAGCCCTGCGTCGACAGTCAACGGAGCCAAAACCGCCTGCACCTGCGCATAACGCACGGCGTGGCGGCAACGACCGATTTCAAAAATGCCTTTGAGGTACGTTTGGCTGATGACGTTCAAGTCTTCTTGAGCAGTCATTACGGCGAAGTAGCCGACAAGACCGATAACGATCATGCCTACGAGTGCGATAATGTTAAGAAGCAATAATTTGTAAGCGACTCGCATGTTGTTTAACCACGACATATAAACACTTCCTCCTTTGCTTGGCGGGCTGAAAAAATTTTTTGCGCGTGAGATTTTACGTCGGGAGCACTCGTCCCGCCAACCGCCGATCTCAACCTTGAACGATTCCCGAAAATTGTCGGGCGTGACATTCCGTCGTTCGTGCGGTAGTTAAAGCTTGACCGGAAATATCTATATTGTGCCCCCTCCCGCAAGCGTAACTTTCCGCCGTAATCGGTGATAAATCAATCGACGCTATGATAGCATACGCGGCGGCAATAAGTCTAGGATTTTACAAAAAAAATTGACGGTGCGGAATTGCTCCGACCGTCTTGCGACAGCTGTAAATTACGTGGCGCACATGGACACGACGCCCGCTGCGAATTATGGACCGCGCATGGACGCGCGGTCCCGCCCGCAACATAAACAGGATGTTTATATTGCGGGCACGTGCGGCTACGGGTAGGCGCAACGTTGCGGCAATCGGGACTGACGCCCCTGCGAGGTGCCTTTTCTCTTTGCTACTTTCTCTTTGGGCAAGCAAAGAGAAAGTAGATGCTACAAAATCAATCGAAGTTCAAACGTTCGAACGGCGCGTCGACCGCCGAAAATTTTTCGCGTGTTCAGATGTCGCTGATACATGCGCGGCAATCTGTTCGTGATTCGCAAAAAAATTGACGGTGCGGAATTGCTCCGTCCGCCGAAAAATTTTTCACGTGTTCAGATATCGCTGATACGTGCGCGGCAATTTGTTCGTGATTCGCAAAAAAATTGACGGTGCGGAATTGCTCCGTCCGCCGAAAAATTTTTCACGTGTTCAGATGTCGCTGATACATGCGCGGCAATCTGTTCGTGATTCGCAAAAAAAATTGACGGTGCGGAATTGCTCCGTCCGCCGAAAAATCTTTCACGTGTTCAGATGTCGCTGATACATGCGCGGCAATTTGTTCGTGATTCGCAAAAAAATTGGCGGCGCGAATTGTCCACGTCCGCCGAATCATTCCTAATTCCTCATTCCTAATTCCTAATTAACCAAAGCGTCCCAAGCCTCGTTGGCGCGTTCGACAAAGATGTCGCGGATACGTTTGCTCTCGCCCAGACCTTGAAGGCGCGATTCGACTTTGAAGCCCATGTTCTGCAGGATGACTTTGTGAGAATCTTCCTCGTCGCCCGCCATATCGTTGTTGGCGTGGTCACCGGCAACCATCATCAGCGGCATAAGAATAATTTTTTCGACTTTGTGCATTTTGAGCTTGCCCGCCCAATCGTCAAGTCGGGGCCAGCCTTCGACGGTGTAAATGTGAACGTCATTGCGTTTCATAGCCTTGAGTTTGGCTTGCATGACGGAATAGTAAGCGTTGGACGGGTCGGGCGTGCCGTGCGCCATAAGCAATATCGCGGTGCCTTTTTTGTAGGCGGGCAGGTGCAACGACTGCATAACTTGCATAACGTCATCGCGCTGATCTTCTTGCCCCTGCCAATACATGAGCGGCGTCGCGAGCGTCATTGCCTTGAATTGCGTCTTGTATTCGTGGAAAAGCGCGACGTCGTATTTGTACTCCATGCCGGGTATCACGTCCAGCGACACGAGCGCGACGCGGTTGTAGCCTTCGCGCTTGAGTTGTTCGAGCGTCTGTTCGGGCGTCATGTAGTCGCATTTGCCTTCGTTTTCGGCAATGTGTTTGATGACGATGTGGCTTGTGAACGCCGTGACGACTTTGGCATTCGGGTGCGCGGCGGCAATGGCGTTGGCAGTCGCGTCAATGGCTTTGGCGCGCTGATCCTTGAACGTCGTGCCGAAGCTCAAGACAACGATTGCGTCCTTATTGGCGACGGCTTGCATGTTCGGGTTGTCGTATTTGAGCACGCCGATTTGAGTTGCCATTTGCAATGCGGCGGGCGGATTGGCGACTTCCTCGTTGAGCTGATAGGCGGCGTCGGCGGGCGTGCACAGCAACATGCTCGAACACGCCGCGCTCACCGCCAAAAATTTCTTCCAAGACTTCACGAAAATTCCTCCTCGAAAATTTTTTATCGCTCATACATATCTTTGCTGAGGCGATAATCAACATGATGATTCCGCCGACCGCCATGCCCAGTGCCGTGCCGAGCGGTCCGCCTATCGGCAAGAAAGTTGTGCCCGGCATGACGAATGCGCCCCAGCCGACCGCGCAACCGAAGGACAATGCCCAAACGTTCAGCGGCGATAAATAAGGTTTAAGTTTTGTGTTTTCTGCAGTATCCATAAAGAGGGCACCGCTCTCCTTTAAATTTTTTTCAAACAATTATACACGAAACACGGTTAAAGTAAAGTTGCCGCTCAAGTTGACGCTTGGGAAAATTTTTTGTATCCTGCGATTAAAGGAGGCGATTGATATGTTGGCTTACGATACTCGCAACAACTATGAAATTATCGAGGGGGTAAAATTTATGTCACCAAGTCCGTTTAAGCGACACGGAAAAGTTGTCGGGCGGTTGATGTTTTCGATTGGCACATATGCTTTCATTAACAGACTCGGAGCGGCATTTGCAGATAATTTTGACGTTAATCTTCCCGACGGAAATGTTCTTCGTCCCGATTTTATTTTTATAAGTGCTGCGAACGATAAAATTGTTTTCGACAACGAGGACGAAAACTTTTACGGCGTGCCCGATATGGTTGCCGAAATTTTTTCCCGCTCGACGATGAAACGCGACATGACGATTAAAAAAGAAATTTACGAACGCAACGGCGTCAAAGAATATTGGATTATCAATCCTTGGAGCGAGAGCATTGAGGTTTATCTTCTGCGCGACGGAAAATATTTTTTGGACAACGTTTATCAAAATTACAGCAAAGAAGAATTGGAAAATCTCACCGACGAGGAGCGGGCGGAAGTCTCAACGGAAATCCCCGTGAAAATTTTGGACGGCTTCTCGATTAAGATAAAAAATATTTTCGGTCGGTACTTTGAATAAAAAACTCTCTGCAGAAAAATTTTGCAAAGAGTTTTTTTCATTATGACAGATGTAATTTCCGCCACCGATAAAATTTTAGAGGGCGCATAAACCTTGAAATGTAATCGTTCCTGTTGTATAATCGCGGTAAAATTTTCAATCAATTTAAGAGGGGGAAACTTTGATGATTTACACCGTAACTTTCAATCCCGCGATTGACTACATCATTCGCCTCGATAAGCTCACGACGGGCGCGATTAACCGCGTGAATTATGAGCAGGTGCTCGGCGGCGGCAAGGGTGTCAACGTCTCAATCGTGCTCGGCAATCTCGGTCATAAATCGACGGCAACGGGCTTCCTTGCGGGCTTCACGGGCGATGAAATTGTCCGCCAGCTCCGCGAATTCAATGCGGCCGACGATTTCGTCAAGCTCGACGACGGTTTCTCCCGCATTAACGTCAAAATCAAAGCCGACGTTGAGACCGAAATTAACGGTCAAGGTCCCAAAATCAGCGACGCAAAACGCGAAGAACTCTTCCAAAAACTCGAAAAGCTCGGCAAGGACGACACGCTGATTCTTTCCGGCTCAATCCCCAACACGCTCCCCGATGACATGTACGAACAGACGCTAAGACGCATTCAGGGCAAGGGCATTCGTTTCGTCGTCGACGCGGAAAAAGGTCTGTTGCTCAAAGTTTTGAAGTTCAATCCGTGGCTAATCAAGCCCAACAATCACGAACTCGGCGACATGTTCGGCGTTAAACTCAAGACTGACGAGGAAATTGTCACTTACGCCAAAAAGCTCCAGGAAAAAGGCGCACGCAACGTTTTAATTTCGATGGCTGGCGACGGCGCGATTTTCGTTCCCGAAGGCGGCGAAACGTTCTTCAAATCACCGGCTCCCAAAGGCAAGCTCGTCAACTCGGTCGGCGCGGGCGATTCCATGGTCGCGGGCTTCGTCGCGGGCTACATTGAAAGCAACGGCGATTACGAACGCGCATTCAAAATGGGTCTTTGCACCGGCTCGGCGTCTGCGTTCTCCGAAAACCTTGCTACGCGCCCTGAAGTCGAAGCTCTCTTGAAATCGCTCGAAAAATAAACCCCTTGCCGAACAAACGACAAAGGAGGTTCTTCAATGAAAATTACAAACTTTATCTCGAAAAAATCTATCGCGCTGAACGTGCACCCCGCCGACAAAAACGAAGCGATTGACATGCTGGTCGATTTGCTGATGACGGCGGGCACGATTCGCGACAAAGCCGCAGTCAAACGCGACATCTTGAAACGTGAGGCTCAAGGCTCAACGGGTCTGGCGAACGGGCTGGCTACTCCGCACGCGCAAAACAGCTCCGTCAAAAAGCCGTCAATCTCGATAATCACGGTGCCTGAGGGCGTCGAATTCAATTCGCTCGACGGAAAACCTGCGCGGCTACTTATGTTGTTCGCGGCTCCGGAAAAAGCTGACGATTCCGCAATGACGAACATGGGACGCCTCGCGGTGTTGCTCATGGACGACGAATTCAAAGAAAATCTTATCAAAGCGACTTCGCCCGCCGACGTTATCAAAATCATTGACGAAAAGGAAATCGCCCGCGCCAAAAGCGAAACGCCCGAACCCGACGTATCCGCTAATACAAAAATTATCGCGGTCACGGCTTGCCCGACCGGTATATCGTCGTCGTTCATGGCTCGCGAATCGCTCAAGCAGTGCGCGGAGAAAATGGGCTTGAGTATTCGCATCGAAGTGCACGGCGCGGCGGGCGTCTATCACGCGCTGTCCGACGAGGAAATTAAAAACGCCGACTTCGTTATCGTCGCGGCAAGCAAAAAAGTTCCGCTGGCTCGTTTCAACGGCAAGCGCATGATTCAAACGGCAGTCAATACGGGCATTCGCAAGCCGGAGCAACTTTTCAAGCGCATTGAGGCGGGGCAAGCTCAAGTCTTCCAAGCTACAGAGGACGATACGACTTTAGGCGAAAAACTTTTCAACAAGATTAAGAGTATTTTTTCATGAGACCGATAAAAATTTTTCTGGCGGCATTGGTATTCGTCGCGGCGGCGCAGGTTACGGCTTTCGCGGCGAATACCGAGCGGCTTGAAATCATCAACGACACGGGGCAATTTATCGAATCGCTGTACATCGCGCCCGCCGGCAATATCGATTGGGGCAAAGACTTCGCCGAGGACGCGCCAATCGACGCCTACCAAAAGAAAATCCTAAAGTTCAATCCCGCAATTCGCTACTTCAAAATCAAAATGACGTTATGGGACGGACGCGAAATTGTTTGGGACGGCGACAATCGGCTTGACTTTTCGCGGGCGTGGCGTCTGCTCCTCTACAGCGGCAAGCGCGACGAAATTAAGTACACGATTTACAAATACCCCGACAAAAAATCCAAAAAGAAATCCGATTGACGAGGAGGTTTTATCGTCATGATTAATTTCCGCACTTCCGCCAACTTAGTCAGAGTTTTGGCGTTGGCGGCGTTCCTGCTTGCGTCGATTCAAACGACGGTATCAGCGGAAAATTTGCAGAGTTCCACTTTATTAAACTACGCAGGGCACAGCATAGTTGAATTTTATTCTTGCCCGCCGGGTACCGACATTGAACAAAACGGTAAAAATTTGCTTGAAGGAATGCCTCCTTTGAATAACGGAGCATCGATTAGCATTACTTACGACGCGGATCAACCTAATTATACTATCAAGGCTGTTTTCGATGATGGAATGTTCGCTATTTGGGAAAACGTTGATTGTAGCGAAATGATAACAATGACGATTTACAAAAACGGCGAAGATTATAAAGTGCGAATTAATTAATCAAGTCAACAGTCGGCATTGTCGATTGATATAACCCGTCGTCTTCGGGCGGCGGCAGAAATTATTATTTATACGGTTGTAGTAAGGAGAAGTGCACTATGAGAGTTACCGATTTGCTCAAAAATGCGAGCATTGACCTCGGTGCCCAAGTCAAGGATAAGCAGGACGCAATTTCGCACCTGGTAGACTTGATGGACAAGGGCGGCAACCTCAAGGACAAGGCGCAGTACAAAAAAGACGTGCTTGCCCGTGAGGCGTCCGGCACGACGGGTCTAGGCGACGGCATCGCGACGCCACACGCCAAATCCGCCGGCGTTAAAGAACCCGGCTTGGCCGCAATGACAATCCCCGACGGCATTGACTTCCAATCAATGGACGGCAACCCTGCGCGGTTGTTCTTCGCTATTGCGGCTCCCGACGGCGGCAACGACGAACATTTGATGATTCTGTCGAAGCTAGCCACAATGGTTATGGATCCCGACTTCAAGGAAGCTCTGATTAAGGCGTCCACGAAAGAGGAATTCCTCAAGATTATCGACGACAAGGAAGACGGCAAATTCCAGGCACCCGCCGACAGCGCGAACGCCGCGCCCGCTCCCGTTGCCGACCACATTCAGATTTTGGCAGTCACCGCTTGCCCGACCGGTATCGCGCATACCTTCATGGCGGCGGAAAGTCTCGAACAGCACGCCAAAAAACGCGGCATTTCGATTAAGGTTGAAACGAACGGCTCAGGCGGCGCGAAAAACGTTTTGACTGCGGACGAAATTGCCAAAGCTGACGGCATTATCGTTGCGGCGGACAAAAACGTCGCAATGGCGCGTTTCGACGGCAAACACGTCGTTATCACAAAA
>JADEZP010000152.1 GCA_015206805.1 Quinella sp. 1Q7
AATATTTTCATGGCGTTTTACATCGTCGACCTTGACCACTTTAAGGAAGTCAACGACCTTTTGGGGCACCAATTCGGCGACAAAGTCCTTGTCGAATTCGCGCACGGTCTGAAAAAAATTTTCCGCCCCAATGACTGCATCGGACGTTTCGGCGGCGACGAATTTGTTATCATCGTCGACAGCCTGCCGAATATGGAAGTCGTCGTTCGCAAGGCGGAACAGATTAGGCAAATCGCGTACAATCTCACGGTCGAAGGCAAGTCCAAATTCGTCACGGCGAGTATCGGCATTGCCATTGCTCCGCAGAACGGGCGCGATTACGAAAGTCTTTTCGCCGCCGCAGACAAAGCGGTTTATTACGTCAAGAACAACGGCAAGAACGGTTACCATTGCGAGCTGTTCGATAAGGACGACGCTGACGATTGAACATCAACCGAACAAAAAAGCCTCCGCAAAATTCGCGGGGGCTGATTTTTTTTGCCGCGATTAGAACACCGCCTCGACCAAGAAAAATGCCGACGGCAACGTGACGTTGCATCCAACGGGTGTTCACCGCAATGTTGCGACTGCCGTAATGCGTCAACTGCACACAAACAAAAAAGCCTCCGCAAAATTCGCGGGGGCTGATTTTTTTGCCGCGATTAGAAGATTGCCTCGACCAAGAAAAATGCCGACGCGCCGATTGCCGCAGTGATTGGGATTGTGATTCCCCACGCCTTGACCATCTGTTGAGCCGTGCCCCAACGGACGGCGTTGACGCGTTTTGCCGTGCCGACGCCCATAATTGAGCCGCTGACAACGTGCGTCGTCGATACGGGCAGGTGCAGTAACGTCGCGCTGAAAACAACCATTGACGAGTTAAAATCCGCCGCGAAGCCGCTGGGCGGTTCAAGCTTGAAAATTTTTCCGCCGACAGTCTTGATGATTCGCCAACCGCCCGTTGCCGTGCCGATTGCCATTGCCGCCGCGCACATGACCTTGACGTAAGTCGGCACCTCGAATTCGGGAATGTAGCCGCCGCTGAACAGCGCAAGCGTGATTATGCCCATTGACTTTTGCGCGTCGTTGGAGCCGTTGGAAAACGCGATCATCGACGCCGAAACGACTTGGAGCTTGCGGAATTTGTCGTTGAGCACGTGCGGGCTGAAACGCTCAAAAACGCGGAAGATTATGTTCATGATGATAATGCCCGTGACGAGCGCGATTGCCGGCGACGCGATTAAGCCCGCGACAATTTTGCCGACGCCGTGCCAATTCAAGCCGTCCAAGCCGACGGAAATTAACACCGCGCCGATAAGACCGCCGATTAGCGCGTGCGACGAACTCGACGGAATTCCGAAATACCATGTCAACAAATTCCACGTTATGGCACCGATTAGCGCGGCGATTAAAATTTTTTCATCGACGACACTCGGCGAACTGACAATGTCTCCGCCGATTGTCTTCGCGACGCCCGTTGAGACCATTGCGCCGAAAAAATTAAAGCCCGCCGCCAACATTATCGCGTGATTCGGATAAAGGGCGCGGGTGCTTACGGATGTGGCAATGGCGTTGGCGGTGTCGTGAAAGCCGTTGATGAAGTCGAATATCAACGCCAAAATTATCACCATGAAAATCAGATACTGAAGCTCAACCAATCGTATCAGCCTCCTTTGCAGGGAATTAGGGAATTAGTTCCCAGTTGTTTTGCAATCGTCATCATCATGACGGGCACGTCGAGCGGTTTGGCAATGTGGTCGTTCATGCCCGCGTCGAGTGCGCGTTTAATGTCTTCGGGCATTGCGTTCGCCGTCATTGCGATTATCGGCACGTCGAGACCTGCCGCACGTATCGCCCGCGCCGATTCGTAGCCGTTCATGACGGGCATTTGCACATCCATAAGAATCAAATCGTAGGCGTTCGCCGTCGCCTTGTCGAGTGCCTCGCGACCGTTGACCGCCGTATCAATCACGAAGCCGAATTCCTCAAGCATCATCATTGCAATTTCGCGGTTGACGTCAATGTCTTCGACGAGCAGAATTTTTACGCCGCTGAAGTCCGTTTGCTCCGATTCGTCAACCTGCGCGGGCTCCGCGACGACTTCGGGCTTGTCGACGACCTCAAAGGCGACGCGAACGATAAATTCCGTGCCGACGCCCTTTTGCGTGACAACGTCAATCGTGCCGCCCATCAAGTCGACAATGCTTTTGGTAATGGCGGTGCCGAGACCTGTGCCTTGAATGCCGCTGACAGTCGAAGTCCTTTCGCGCTCGAAGGCTTGAAAAATTTTCTTGGCGAACTCCGCCGACATGCCGATACCCGTATCCTTGACGCTCAACAGAAAATTTCCGTCGTTCGGCTCCGTGAGCGTGACGGCGACGCTTTTGCCGGCGGGCGTGAATTTGTAAGCGTTGCCGACGAGATTCAACAGCACGCGGTTAAAACGGTTCCTGTCGCACATAACGTAGCGGTGTTTAATTTTAGACGCGTCTACGGAAAATGCAATACCCTTCGCCTCCATTTGCGTGCGGAACATCGTTTGCAGGTCGTCAAGAATTTTGGCAAGGTCAGCCTCCGCAAGCTCAAGTTCCATGCGCCCGCTTTCGATACGGCTCATTTCGAGTATGTCGTTAATCAAGTCTAACAGGTGTTTGCCCGAAACGTCAATCTTTGCCATGAAGGAGCGCAACTCGTCAAAGGTCGTGCCGTCGCGTTGAGCAAGCGTCGTGTAACCGATTATGGCGTTCATCGGCGTGCGAATGTCGTGGCTCATGTTCGACAGGAACGTTGATTTTGCGCGTGAGCTTTCTTCCGCCCGACGCCGCTGTTCTTCGAGTGCAACCATCTCTTTGCGTTTGATTCGGCGGTAAATCGTGAACAGGAAGGCAAGTCCCGCCGTCGTGAACATCAGCAAAATCATCGTGTTGTTCAGCAGGACGTCGCGCATTTTAAGCACCTGCATGTTCGTGTAGGCGAAGCGCGGCGCGGCAGTGTTGCTTGAGTAAAATCGATTCGTCTCCTGTATGAAGACCGTCAGCTCGGAGTACATTTTTTCGCGCATCCACATCAGCGCGGCGAAGAATACCAGAAAGAACATTACCAGCCAGACGGTCGGCGCGGTGCCGAAATTTTTTTCGTCGCGCTTGAACAGGAAATTGAAATACGCGAAGCCCAATAGTCCCCATATCGCCAAGATAAAGTAGCTCTCCTCCGTGAGCACGCTGATTGACCATAAGTTCGGTATCAGCAGGCAGCAAGTGAACGTAAGCGCGCAAATAATCCCCGTGACGCCCGTGACGACTGCCCGACGATTTTTCTCACGGCGGGCAAGTGTGTAAGCGCAGGCGGACGTGTAACCGTAAGCGATTGTCGCTCCGATTGTCGTAACGTCCGTCAACCAGCCGACGACAGTCCGCCCGAAGAACGGGACGATTATCGACGTTGCGAACAGGAATATCAGCGCATGTCGACGCGTGGCAAACCATTTCGGCAAGATGCCGTTCGCCGCAAAAGTCTGCGTCAAATTCGCCGTGGCGCGGTAGTAGCCGATCATGCTCGTTATCAGCGCGGAAGATATTACGGCGCACAAAATCCACAGTCCGCTACTGCCGAATGTCTCCGTCACGACAAAGAACGTCGGCACGCGCCACAGCCCCGTTAAATTGTCGAGGCTCTTGAT
>JADEZP010000153.1 GCA_015206805.1 Quinella sp. 1Q7
TCCGAAGATGATGAGCTACGCGCAACAAAGCACGTTGGCTAGCCGTTTGATTTCCGAACGATTGAGCGCGAAAGATTTTTCAAGCGACGTTTGGGTTAAATTCAGCAAAGACTGGGGAAAATTTTACGGCGGCGACAAATTCCACGGTCAAGCGATTTCGGGCGGCTGGGATAAGCAATTCAGCGACAAATGGCGCGGCGGGCTTTTCATCAGCTACAACGCCACGACGCTTGACAACGGAAATATCTACGACACACGCGGCGGGCTTTACGGCGGCTACAAGAGCGGCGCGGATTCGGCGTTTATCTACGTCGACGGCGGGCAGGTGCGCAATAAACTTCACCGCGGGCTGAATGCGTTGGGATTGAGCACCAAGGCAAAATACCACGGCAAGATTTTTGAGATTGGCGGCGAATACAAGCACGACCTCACGCCCGACAAAAGTTATCACCTCAGCCCGTTTATCGGCTTGCAATTATCGCACCTCAAGCAAAACGCTTACAGCGAACGCGGCGCGGGCATTTACAATCAGCACGTCAACGGCAAAAATAATACATATTTCGCAGGGCAGCTCGGACTTGAGTATCGCAAGGAATTTGAGCGCGGGAATTTTGCGGCACGAATCGGCGTGCGTCATGCGTTCAGCGGCTCGGAACCCGAATTGCGTTTCCACTACGAGGGCGGCAGTAATAATTACACCTTGCGCAATCGGCAGGATAAAACGCATTTTATTTTGTCGTTGAGCGGCGAAAACGAATTCGCAAAAGATTGGACGTTCGGCGGCGAATTGTATCTGCAAAAGGGCAGTCACGACCGCGATTTATCGGCGTCGCTGTTCCTGCGCAAAGTCTGGTAAGCTCGGCAAAAAATTTTTAACCTGTCCACGCGGCAGGATTTTTTTTTGCGCGAAAGAAATTCTTCCGCAAAGTTTTTTGAAAGGTTGTGTTGTTATGCTACGAAAAATTTCCAAAAACATAAGGAGGCGAATCGCCAAAACTCTCGCGGCGGCGTTTGTCGTCGGTTGCCCGCTGTCTGCGTCCGCTATGGAGACTTACTCAATCGGTTGGGACGGCAAATATTTATTTGATGTTCAATACTACGGCACGGACGATAAAAACGACATAACGACGGGCTTTTTTAATCAGGATAACGACTATTCGCCCGCCAGCATACTCGCTTACAACTTAACGCCGAACATGAAAGCCGGACTCAACAAAGCTTTTTATTGGTGGGCTGAAATTCTCGCGCCTGGCGCAATCGTCAATCAGCCCGCGCAGTACTTTGTTGGCAACTACACCGATTCCAACGCCGACGCCATGTCAATTTCAAAACTTTACGGCACGGAGACGAGAAATCCCAACCTCTTCACCGAAATTTTCCGAAACGGCAGAGTCGTCGATTATTTCGCCAACGCAACTGACTATATGAATAAAAAAGCTCTCGGCGCGATTGCTCAAGAAGCTTACGGGCAAATTCGTATCGGTCAAAACCTCGGCATAAACGAAGGCGACGGCGAATACGGCTGGATTAATACCGATTATTACGCCTTCCCGATTGCGCAGGCTATGAAGAGCGACGACCTTACGCCCGTCATGTTCCACGAAATCGGACACAGCTTGGGAATTTCGGCCGACAGACGCGACAATCCTTATAATTTGACTTTCGACGGTTACTATGTTTTTACTTTGGGCGACGGCGCGGACAATCCGTATCAGTACACCTCGCACTTGCGCGACCAATTCGGCAGAGCACCGCACAGCGGCGTTTTACCGCTTACTCAAGAAATGTTCAACGACGCGGCGTTTCGCAATAACTACCTCGCGGCGACGGGCAAGGAATTGACGATTGACGACGCCTTTATCGTCGACGACATCTCCGGCTCAACGGGACGCGCCGGCAGAGTCGGGGCTTACTTCGTCGGCGACAACGTTTTGGAAGTTTTGGACGGCAAAACCTTCACGCGCTTTGACGGCGTGCAAGTCAGCGGCATTCCGATAAATCTTTGGGAAGGCTCGACAAAATTCCCTGAAATCAGCCACACCGAACTTGCCCGCTCTTTAATGAGCCATCAACGCTATCGCAGTTACAACAATTTCCTTGAGGCGGAACTCGCTCTTTTGCAGGATATCGGCTACGACATCGACAGGAAAAATTTCTACGGGTATTCGATTTACAATGACGGCTTGATCTTGACGAACGAACAAGGCTTTTCTGCGCGGGCGAACGGGCAATACGTCGACGGCTACAACTCCTCGACAATGGGCGTCGGCTTGCACGTCTTCGGCTCCTACAACACCGTCACGCAAAGCGGCGACATCTGGACGAACGGCTACGGCGCGGCGGGCATTCGTGTCGACGGCATTAACGATACTGTCATCGTTCCGCAGGGCACCGAAATTCATTCGGACGGCTCGCTCGGCACGGGCGTCATGGTTGCTTACGGCAAAAACAACAACGTCATAATCAACGGCACCGTCACTGCCAACGGCGAAGGCGGCAACGCCATGCACTTTGAATTCGGCGCGAACTCTCTCGGCGGCACGTTTGAATATCGCGGCTCCTATCTGCGCTACACAAGAGACATCAACTCTTTGGACGGACAATTAATTGGCGCGCAGAATCGCGGCTTAACGGAATTTATCCACCGCAACGACGACTACAGCATAACCGACCTTGTAAACGGCGACCTCAACGCGCCAATGGGTTCGATAACCGTCAACGGCAAGCTCGAATCGCAAGACGGCTCGGCAATTTATATCGCTGAAGAAAGTTTCGTCGACCGAATCGACATCAACAAGGGCGCGGAGATTAACGGCGACATCAATTCCGTTTGGAAACAGTTCGACGAAAACGAATACGGACTTCAACACGTCACGCAAACCGTCACTTATCAAGCGGCGCAACGCGACGACCTCGGCAACATCACGGGCTTTGAGACGAAGACCGGCATCATTGAGCCGCTTTATATCCAGTACAACGGCGGCAATTACGTTTACGACCGCTATATCCCCGACCTCGTCACGCAACTCAACTTCAACGCGGCGGACGGCGAAATTTTCTACAACGGCGACATCAACGGCTTCGACAACATGAAAATGAACGTAACCAGCGGCACGCTTTACTACGGCGGCACGGCTAACCTCGTCAACGTCAATGTTTTTAACGGCGCGAATCTTTTCGGCGGTATCTACACGCTTTACGATATGACGGGGCGCATGGCGGAAGGTTTCAGCGATTTTTCGACCGGCAAATTCATCAACCACGGCAAGATTAGCGCAACGACGATTAACGGCGATTTGTTCTCGGACGGAACGCTTCAAGGCGTCAACGGCTACACGAATGCAAATATCATCGTGAACGGCGCGGCTTACGTCGACGGCTCGACCGCGCAGGCCGGTAACATGTTGCCCGGCGAAACGACTCCGATTTTGGCGGCGGCGAACGTCACGGGCAATTTGCGCAACGCGGCGATAGCTACACCCGTCAGCGGCATGTTGAGCAACACGGGCGCGATTGTCGGCAATACGATTCAGACGACGGCGCACGCGGCTAACAATCTCGGCGAAATGAGCGCAAGCGGAAAGTTACGACGCGGCAAGCGAAATGAACGCGGATTTAATCGGCGAC